>JABDPH010000033.1 GCA_013042925.1 Eudoraea sp. | reverse complement strand
TTGTGTCCCTCAGCCTTAAAAGCCCGATTGTAACCTACGCTCTCATCTGGTTCTATTGAGTGTATCTGGGAGATTACAGTTTTTAATGTCGCTACAGGGAGCAATTCAGCGTCGAACTTCGCTTCATTTCCGTATCCATAAAGGCCTATTCCGCTTCGTACCATTTGAAATTGCGCTTCAGGATAATTGAATATCCCGGAGGTATTTAAAACATGCATAAATGGATTGATTCTTAATTTGGAATTAAATTCCCTGGCAATCTTTTTAAAGGAATTTATCTGATGATTACTAAATGTTTCTTCAGACTTGTCTTCAGAGGCAGCCAAATGAGAAAATATTGATTTTATTTTCAATTCTTCTCTATTCGCAAGTGCATCTGCGATAAAGTCAATATCATTTTCCCGAAATCCAAGCCTGTTGAGGCCTGTATTGAATTTTAAATGTACAGGATAAGCTTTTTGTTTCTCGGCCTTAGAGGCTTTAAGGAATTCGCGAAGTACTCTAGGGGAATATATACTTGGTTCCAGGCAATATTTTATAATCATCGAATAATTGGAAGGCTGTGCATGTAATACAAGAATAGGGGTTTTTATCCCGGCCTCCCTTAAAACCATTCCTTCACGGGCATAAGCTACCGCTAAATAATCTACACCCAGTTTCTCCAGTTTTTTTGCAATGATGACAGAATCACTTCCGTAGGCAAAGGCCTTTACAACAGCCAGGAACATTGTGGAAGGATGTAGTTTGGTTCTTATATAATTGTAATTGTGTTCTAAAGCTACCAGATCCAATTCCAATGTAGTTTCCTTAGCTCTTGGCATTGGCATCCTTTTTTGCTCGTTTTATTTCCTCGGCTTCTACGGTCATGTTATTAATTTTTTCTTTAAGCATAGCCTTGTAAAAGGCAGCACGACTTAAGGGTTCATACTCTTCTGTTTCGCCGAGTAATACCAATTTATCATTGTTAGATTTTCTAAAACTATAATTGGCAAGATTTCCCGTACGTGTGCAAATAGCATGAACTTTGGTAACGTATTCCGCAGTGGCCATTAAAGCCGGCATTGGACCGAAAGGATTCCCTTTAAAATCCATATCCAGGCCTGCAACAACAACCCGTATACCCATATTGGCTAAATCATTGCATACTGTCACAATTTCATCATCAAAGAACTGCGCTTCATCTATCCCAACCACATCGCAGTCGTCTGCCAAAAGTCGGATATTTGCTGCCGCGGGTACTGGCGTGGAACGAATTTCATTTTCATCATGAGAGATTACCTTCTCTATATGATATCTGGTGTCAACAATTGGCTTAAAAATTTCTACTTTTTGTTTCGCAAACTGGGCGCGTTTAAGTCTGCGAATCAATTCTTCGGTTTTCCCGGAAAACATTGATCCACAGATAACCTCTATCCAACCGAATTGTTCCTTATGATTAACAGTGTTTTCGAGAAACATTTTGTAATTTTAATCCATAATAAGGGATTTATTCCCTTTTTTATGTTAACGAAATATAAAAGTATTAAAAAAGATAGACCTTTACTGATTAGTCTAAATAAAAAGAAATGAAGCGAAAACTGAAAGAGGAATTAATCAAGATGTCTACAGATATTATTACTTCAAAGAGTCTTGAGGAGATGGAGATACCCCAGTTGTATGAGGCTGCGAGAAATCTTTATGAGAAATTGGCTGTTCTTAAGTTTATTGATGAAAAGCTAAACGATATTGAAATTGACGTATCAAAAAATGTTCTGGCGTCCCGGTTTGAAAAAATGGCCAATGCGGTAATGAATGAGAATAAACATGTTCCTGAAAATAACCCGCACGAAGAAGATATTATTACTCAGGGAATTGACACTATTAAAGGGATGGTATCTGAAATGCCGAATGATGAGGATAATGACAGACTATTTGCAGAATTTGTGGCAAAACCTCAGACTACTAAAGCTGATAATAATAAAACCTCAGCACATATATCTCAGGAAATAAAAGAAGTTTCCACGCCCAAATCGTTGAATGAGAAACTTTCTAACAAGGAAATAACTGTTGGTTTAAACGACAGGCTCGCTTTTGTTAAACATCTTTTTAATGATAGCACAGAAGATTTCAACAGAGTAATCTCCCAGTTGAACACCATTGATTCTCATGAACGTTCTATAGCCTTTATTGAAAATATGGTTAAGCCAGATTACAATAAATGGTCAGGAAAAGAAGAATATGAAACCAGGTTTCTTGCCCTTATAGAACGTAGATTCTCATAATTTCAAATACTGGGATAAGTTCGATTATGAGAATTCATATTACTCATATTCAACAAAATAAGCTAAGATTTTAAGTTAGTGCTGACAGGCAAGTTATTTATTGTTCCAACACCTATTGGAAATTTGGAGGATATTACCTTTAGGGCTATAAAAGTTCTAAAGGAAGTAAACCTGATACTGGCTGAAGACACCCGCACTAGCAAAAAACTTTTACAGCACTACAATATTAATACTCCAATGCAAAGTCATCATATGCACAATGAGCATAAAACGATAGATGGCATTTTGCATAAACTTAAAAGCGGAGATCAAATTGCACTGATTTCTGATGCCGGTACTCCCGCTATTTCCGATCCGGGGTTTTTACTAAGCCGGGCTTGTGTTGAACAGGGGATAGAAATTGAATGTCTTCCGGGAGCTACTGCTTTTGTTCCTGCACTCGTTATTAGCGGACTTCCCAATGACCGTTTTGTCTTTGAAGGCTTCCTGCCACTAAAAAAAGGCAGACAAACCAGACTGGAAACCTTGGCAGAAGAATCCCGAACTATGGTATTCTATGAGTCACCCCATAAGCTTCTAAAAACCATATCACAATTTGTTACCTATTTTGGCCCACAAAGACTAATATCTGTTTCCAGGGAACTTACCAAGATGTATGAAGAAACTGTTAGAGGTACAACATCGGAAGTCCTGGCGTATTTTGAAAGCATTCCTCCAAAAGGAGAATTTGTAATTGTTGTTGCAGGAAAAAAATAGCCAAAACCTTCTGGGGAAACCTTAAAATAAAATTTGCTTTTCGTAAGAAAGCTTATTTATGTTTTCCCTTTTCCCATCCATATTTACCTAAATAGAGCTCACCACTTTCTACAGCTCCATCCTCTATGGTTGTGCCCATAGAATCGTTCCAGCGGTTTAGATAACCAAAAAGGGATATTACGCCTAACATTTCAACGATTTCACCTTCATTCCAATATTTGTACAATTGTTCTTTGATTTTTACATCAACAGCATTGGGAACCTGTGAAGCGGCCAGTGAAAAATCCAGAGCAGCGCGTTCAGCTTCCGAAAAAGCAGAATGGGTTCTGTACTCCCAAATATTATCCAGTTGCTCCTGTTCTGCGCCGTAGCGTTCTGCGGCTCGTATAGCATGGG
>JABDPH010000030.1 GCA_013042925.1 Eudoraea sp. | reverse complement strand
AGCCTATGGAGGTCGCAGGCGCTGTGGTGTTTTTAGCCTCGGATGCTGCCTCTCTGATAACAGGGGAAATAATGCTCATTGACGGGGGTTGGACCACCAGGTAGCTGGTTTTGAATATTCTTGTTGTTTATTATAATATAAGTGATAGGGTATAAAACATTTCTTAACTCAGGTTAACCTATTTTGAAAACTTAGAATGTAAATTGGATTAGTAATTTAAATAAAATACTAACTAAGATTATTGGTCATGAATGAAAATTGGATTAAAACAAAAGGCATTTATTCTTTAATACTGAGTTTATTTTTGATTTTATCGGCATGCCAACAAATGAGTGAAAAAGAAACCGATAAATCAGCAGGATTAAATGGCGGCTTTGAAATATCTAAAAACGACTTACCGGTAAACTGGTTAATCTATAGCCCTAATACAGTACCGAATGCCGATTTTAAAATTGGTTTGGACAAAACTATTTTTAAAGAAGGAAAGCAATCGCTTAGGTTTGATGTCATAAATTGTTCTTCAACGGGCGGTTGGCAATCTCCTGGATTTACAAATGAATTTTCTGATAGCGGTAAATTTGAAGGAGAAGGTACCTATAAATTAAGTTTCTGGATTAGAAATGACCGATCAAAATATCGTATCAATGCAGGAGGTGTTGCTCCTATGGAAGGGGATATGAAAAAATTAATTGAAAATGATCAACAAATAGAAGATTGGAAGTACCAGGAATATGAAATAAGCATACCAAAGGATTGGCATTTAAGAATGGAACTAAATATTTTGCAACCAGGTACTTTTTGGATTGATGATATTAAAATAGTTAAAATTTAATCCTGCACACAACAACGTGGAGAGTACATAGCCTCCTTTCGGGATGCTTTGACACGATACACTAAACGTTAGACGCAATGTTATTTCTAAAATTTCTTAGAAAGGAATAAGTATGGTAGCGAAGAAAGTTGATCAAAATTCGTTTAAAACAGCAAGCCCCAAATATTGGGTAGGTTTAATTCTAACGCATCTCCTCATTCCACTGGTTCTATTGATAAGTGCATGGGATCTCGGTTGGTGGCAGGGTTGGCTTTATTCAGCGCTGATAGTTGTTACGGGTATAGGTTCACGTATGTGGGCAGAAAAAAGGCATCCGGGATTGCTGGAAGAACGGGGTAAATTTGGTAAAGCCGAGGATGTGAAATCGTGGGATAAAGTGCTTTCTCCATTAATGGCAGTGAGTATGACTTTCCCATTAATAATTGTGGCGGGGCTAGATCACCACTTTGGGTGGTCATTTATATTTCCCACATGGCTCAACATCCTGGGCTTCATCTTGATCGTGCTTGGATATACCTTCGCTGGATGGGCTTTGGTAGAGAACCCCTTCTTCTCAAGCGTGGTGCGTATTCAGACAGACCGAGGGCATTTGGTATGTGACAGCGGTCCATATCGGATTGTAAGACATCCTGGTTATGCCGGAAATATTGTAGCACTACCCGGTATTGTGCTGGCTTTAGGCTCTGTTTGGACAATCATTCCAGTGATAGTAGCACTGATCATTGCTGTGATCAGAACCACGCTGGAAGATAAAACTCTACAAGATGAATTGCCAGGGTATCAGAATTACATGCGTCGAGTGCGTTATCGGTTGGTTCCAGGTGTCTTCTGAGAAGTGTTATTCCGTGATGCAATACAACAAACGCCATTCCTATTACAATTCCCAAAGCCAGGAAAGTAACTTTAGTTTTCATAGTTGGTGAAGTTATTTACTTCCTGAGGTAAGGAATTATCTGGAAAAGTTTTAAACCGATTACTATATCTAAGAACCTGCCTTAAGAAAAAACAGTAATGTACTGGTCATCTTTAAAGTCATGCTGCCATTATTTTATTGTTAAAGGCAAGGCCCCCTCCTTCTCCGCTCAAGGCAGATACGGATGGACGAGTGCGGTTTAAAATATGAGCAACATGAGCAAAATACTTGCACTAGTGTTGTGATTTGGCATTTATAAAAGATCTGATGCCTGCGCTAGCGGGGGAATCATTCCGGAACAAATACTTTATGTAACATAAAGCTTAGGTAATCGTCAAATAGGAACAACCAAAACATTCACAATAGCTGCTAATAACCAAATCATAGCTTGCAACAGTTAAGAGTTTAAACATAGGAAATATGATCTTAGTTCAAATATTTTTTGCATCCTTGGTAATAGGCCCAATAGTATGGGGGGTAGTCAATTGGTTTAAATACAAAGGCCTTACCGCTCCTAAAGTTGCAATCAACTACGCTACTATGATTAATTCTGCGGTATTTTTTGCCCTGGCTTTCAATATAATTTTCTTTCTGCAGGAGGTATTTCTT
>JABDPH010000026.1 GCA_013042925.1 Eudoraea sp. | reverse complement strand
ATCAAAAGCAACAGTACCAACAATTAAAAGCTTTCCCATAGATGATTTTTTAAATACGGTGCAAATATACGCTTTTGAAAGTCCAAATAATCGTA
This sequence comes from Eudoraea sp., assembly GCA_013042925.1. Classification (GTDB taxonomy): domain Bacteria; phylum Bacteroidota; class Bacteroidia; order Flavobacteriales; family Flavobacteriaceae; genus Eudoraea. The sequence goes on along the minus strand of JABDPH010000026.1, from coordinate 4,374 downwards.
TTTAAAAACTAAAAAACAGGATATTCATTTCCTACCAAAATCTGCAGGAATTTCACCCCATGCTTTAGTTTCCCATTTAACTATAGGAGTATCATATGAATTGTTATTTAACCATTCAATCGCTCTCCGAATAAGATTAAATAAAGACCTGTTTTTATTGTTCTCCACAAGTTTGGTATTACAGTTTTTCTTTCTAACCCAGCTAATGGCAGTTCTTGAATCTGAATAAATAATTCGATCACTATTTTTTTTCTTTAAATAGGCCAATCCATGAACTATCGCAAGAAACTCACCGATATTGTTGGTGCCTTCTATAAACGGCCCTTGTTTAAATAGTCTTTTCCCTGTTTTAGTATCTACCCCCTGGTATTCCATTATTCCCGGATTTCCACTGGATGCTGCATCTACTGAAATAGAATGATAATTTGGTTCTCCAATTTTTAAAAGATCCTGAGAAGAAAGCTGAGGGCTGTTTTTCTTTTTTCCTTTATATGCCTCGTAATTACTGTTATAGGCTTTTTTGGCCATTTCAAAATTGGGGAAAGACATATATTGGGCTCCTTTAGCACCAGATATTGCAGCTTTGCAATCATCCCAAGTTTCATAAATACCTGGTCTCTTGCCTTTCCAAACCACATAAAATTTATTCTTTTTTGCCATTATCCCTTAAATAACAGTTTTTCAATTACCCTTGGGAAATGCTCGTATTCAAGTTCATGAACTTTTTGGGCTATAGCTTCCGGGGTATCTGAAGCGTCTACTAAGGTTCGTACCTGCGTGATAATTGCCCCCTCGTCATAGTGCTCATTGACATAATGAATGGTAATTCCTGTTTCGGGATCTAAACTCTCCTTTACCGCTTCGTGAACCTTCATTCCATACATTCCTTTACCTCCATACTTAGGAAGTAAGGCAGGATGAATATTTATGATTCTATCCGGAAAATAATCAATTATGCTTTTTGGGATTCGCCATAGGAATCCTGCGAGGACAATTAAATCAGGATTAAGACTATTTAAAAAGTCAGATATTAAATCAGATTCTACAAAGGCGTGCCTGTTAAAATACAAAGCACTAATCTTAAGTCGTGCACACCGCTCCAAAACTTTAGCGTCTTTTCTGTTTGTTAGAACGGCGACTATTTCAACTTCATTATTGTCAGAAAAGTAATTGATAATGTTTTCAACATTAGTACCGGAGCCGGAGGCAAAAAGAACTATTCGTTTCATTTAAGCAAAAATATTCTTTTTGAAATTAAGTCCTAAGTTTATTAAAAATATGATTTACAACTGCCAGGAATATGTCAACAATAATCAGAAAAAATGGTCTATCATATTGATTTTAGCTTTCTTCCGGGTAGAAAATTTGCATCGAATCTAATATTCTTGAGTTTAAATTTCTTAAATTACGATACATTTTTACGACAAATAGTGTTATTACATCATAAGTTTTTTATTTTTGCCAACGATTTAAATTTTAAAAACCAAAATTATTATGTCAGACATTGCATCAAGAGTAAAAGCTATCATCGTTGATAAATTAGGAGTTGATGAAAACGAAGTTGTAGCCGAAGCTAGCTTTACCAACGACTTAGGGGCAGATTCATTGGATACTGTTGAGTTGATAATGGAATTTGAAAAGGAATTTGATATTCAGATCCCTGACGATCAAGCAGAAAATATCGCAACAGTTGGCCAAGCTATTAGTTATATAGAAGAAGCCAAATAAATTTATGATTTCTTGATAAAGTTTTATAATTATCCATGCGGTAATCGTGCTGCATGGATAATTTTTTTTAATTTACACTTGGGTTAGACATCAATTTAAAAATAGGTTAAATGCAATTAAAAAGAGTTGTGGTTACTGGACTTGGTGCCTTAACACCTATTGGTAATAACATTGAACAATACTGGAAAGGTTTGAGGGAAGGCCAAAGTGGATCTGCGCCCATTACCTATTACGACACAGAAAAATTTAAAACTAAATTTGCCTGCGAGTTAAAAAATTATGATTCACAGAACTACTTCGACAGAAAAGAAGCGCGAAAATTAGATAAGTTTACGCAATATGCCTTGATTTCTTCGGATGAAGCCATCAAGGATTCTGGTATAGATCTTGAAAAAATAGACAAATTTAGAGTAGGTGTTATCTGGGGTGCTGGAATAGGTGGTTTGGAAACCTTTCAAAATGAGGTGTTAAACTTTGCCGCGGGTGACGGAACTCCTAGATTTAATCCTTTTTTTATTCCTAAAATGATCGCGGATATTGCTCCTGGTAATATCTCAATTAAGCATGGTTTTATGGGGCCTAATTATACAACAGTTTCTGCTTGTGCCTCTTCTGCCAATGCTATGATTGATGCATTGAATTATATCAGATTAGGGTATTGTGATATGGTTGTCTCCGGAGGAAGTGAGGCAGCGGTTACTATTGCAGGGATGGGCGGATTTAATGCTATGCATGCTTTATCTACCCGTAACGATAGCCCGGAAACAGCATCCAGGCCTTTTGATGCCACCAGAGACGGTTTTGTACTTGGGGAAGGTGCCGGGGCATTGATTCTGGAAGAATTGGAACATGCAAAAGCACGAGGAGCCAAAATATATGCGGAATTGGTTGGAGGAGGACTATCTAGTGACGCTCATCATATGACTGCGCCACATCCTGAAGGTATTGGTGTAGTTAGGGTAATGGAAAACTGCTTGCGAGATGCGAATCTTAAACCTGAGGATGTTGATGCTATCAACACACATGGTACAGCTACTCCTTTGGGTGATGTTGCTGAATTAAAAGCTATCAGCAAGGTTTTTGGTGATCATGCTCCTAACATAAATATTAATTCTACAAAGTCAATGACAGGACATTTATTAGGTGCTGCCGGGGCTATTGAAGCTATTGCCTCTATTTTAGCAATGAACCATAGTTTGGTTCCACCCACTATAAATCATTCTGTAATAGATGAAAACATAGATCCAAAGCTAAATTTAACGCTAAATAAAGCCCAGAAAAGGGAGGTTAATGTGGCAATGAGTAACACATTTGGTTTTGGCGGACATAATGCATGCGTGGTATTCAAGAAATTTAGCTAAATAGCAAGATGAACTTTCCTTCAAATATATTCAATTCCCATTCTAAAGAGGATGGGGATTTTTTTTTAGGGATTTCAAATATCTTAGGGTTTAAACCCAAAAAACTAAATGTTTATAAAAAGGCCTTCCTTCACAGGTCTGCTAACAAAAGAGATAAAAATGGCCTGCCATTGAATTACGAGAGACTTGAATTTCTTGGCGATTCCATGTTGGGGACTATTATTTCAAGATACCTTTATAATGAAGTTCCTAACGGCGATGAAGGCTATTTAACAAAAATGCGCTCTAAAATAGTCAGCAGAAAACATTTAAATGAATTAGGAAAGGATTTGAATCTAATATCATATGTAGAAAGTAGAATTCCCAAATCACATTTTGGGGATAATATTCATGGAAATGTTTTTGAAGCTCTGATTGGTGCAATATATTTAGACAGGGGTTATAAATATTGCGAGAAGTTTATAAATGATAGGGTTATTGAGCCCTATGTAGACATTGAGCAACTGGAAGGAAAGGTAATCAGCTATAAAAGTCTTGTAATTGAATGGTGCCAAAAGCAGAAAAAGGAATTCAAATACAAGGTATATGAAGATACAGGAAAGGATCCTTTAAAGCATTTTGCTGTTAAACTTTCAATAGATGAAAGAGTAATGGCCAAAGCAAGGGCTACCTCAAAAAAGAAAGCTGAAGAAAAAGCGTCTAAAAGGGCATTTTTTGCCCTTCAGGACAAAATGGGAAGGATACAGATATAATAATCTTATATTTACATTTTACTCAAAGAAATGATCACATTGCATAAATTTTCTGATGATTTTTGTGAAGAAAATTATGTACTTATTGCTTTGCATTCTAATTTGGAAGATTATGCTTTGGCATATGCTTTGAATGATGCACTTAAAATAAGTTTAGAAAGATCTAAGACAGATCTCGATATATCTAATGAAACCTCCTTTCCTATATATGAATGGAAAGATAGACTTAATGAAAGGTATTGGACGTTGATCCTTAATACCAGTATTAAAGAAGAATATTTAGAAGTTGACAATCTTTTTAGCAACGAAACATCAACAACTGTTTATCATATATTACCTGAATACAAGGATGTAGATTATTTATTAAAAATTGAACAGGAAGAAGATGAAGCAGATAGTGGTATTATGGATTCTATTCTTGAAATACCCAAGATAATTACTGCATATCAAATTGAAACCGATAATCTAAAATCCAAGCAAAATTTAATTATATAGAAGTATGCCCGATACAAAAAAGACAAAAATTGTAGCCA
>JABDPH010000010.1 GCA_013042925.1 Eudoraea sp. | reverse complement strand
AGAATGAACAATGGGGAATGGTTGGCGATGTTTTTGTAGTTGGATGTGAACTACCGGAATCTTGTGTTTACCCTGAATTTAATGAACTTAATTCGGATATGAGTGATTCCAGGTATAATACAGAATTAGGGATATATAAGGAGCATTGTGGTCTGGATAATCTCACTTTAGCCTGGGGTCATGATGAATATCTATATCAGGTATTAAAACACCATAAAGACAACTTAATTCCAGAAGCCGGTATGGTAATGATCAGATATCATTCCTTTTACCCATGGCATAGTGGAGGAAGTTATACCTCTTTACTCTGTGCCAAAGACAAAGAATATTTAAATTGGATACGGGATTTCAATAAATATGATCTCTATACCAAATCCAATAAGACCTATGATCTCGATGAGATTAAGGATTATTATCTGCCCATAGCCAATAAGTACCTCGGAACCGGCCCAATCTTCTGGTAGGTGAAGAATTGAAATAGGACGGTTCAATAAAGCGTATTTTTATTCTATAATATTGCTGGTTTCATAGGATTAGCTGTTGTTGCACAACCCTGGTTGAGCCATATAGGCAAAAGCATCGACAAAGTTTATACAAATAACATAAAATAGACATATATCTGCATCCACATGGTTTGTTTAAAGGGAATTAAAGCTGTTAGAAATCTACAATAAAATTTATGATATATTAACAATTTAAGATGATCAAAATCATTAAATTAGAGTAAAATGGGTTGTATTTTTGCAACCAATTGTTATAAAAAATCTACGACATGAGACATAATATATACCGTAAATTAAATAATTTACTTTTATCAACATTCGCTGGGATTACTTTGCTAGTGGGAATGCCAGCAAATATCCACGCAGCTACTTTCTTCCAGGAAGAGGTTCAGGAAGTAACATCATACAACCAATTCAAAGGAGAGGTCATCGATGCTCAAAATAACAAACCTCTTGTTTTTGCCACTATAACTTTGGAAGGAAGTAATATTAGTACCATAACAAATACGGAAGGGAAATTTTTACTAAAAATTCCTGCAAGCATCAAACAGGGAAATGTTGTTTTCGCCTTTTTGGGTTATAAATCTTCTTCAGTTCCGTTATCGCAAATGAAGGAAAACAATAATAAGATTGCATTGATGGTCTCAGTAACAGAATTGGATGAGGTAAATGTCGTCATTCCTAAGAATGCGCGGGCCCTGGTAAGGGAAACACTTAGAAAAAAAGGTGAGAATTACTTTGACGATCCCACACTTATGACAGCATTTTACAGAGAAACCATTAAAAAAAGAAGGAGAAATGTATCGCTTTCTGAAGCTGTTGTAAACATATATAAATCCCCATATACTACCGGGCAAAAAGATGCTGTTCAGCTTTATAAGGCCAGAAAGAGTACAGATTATAGCAAATTAGATACCGTGGCACTAAAACTGCAAGGAGGTCCTTTTAATGCACTTTATGTAGATATCATGAAATACCCGGAATATATCTTTAATGAGGTAACTATGGAAGACTATAATTTTACTTTTGAAAGATCTACCAGGATTAATGATAAATTGATTTATGTAATAGGTTTTAAACAACGTCCGGATATTTATGACCCTCTTTATAAAGGCCAGTTATTTATTGATGCTGAAAAAAAGATACTTACCAGCGCTATTTATTCTTTAAATATTACAAATAAGGAATTAGCCAGCAAATTATTTGTCAGGAAGAAACCCAGAAATGCCAGGGTATATCCAACAGACATTGCCTATAGGGTAGATTATAGGGAAAAAGATGGAAAATGGTATTATGGCTATAGCAATGCGCTATTGGAATTTAAAATCAACTGGGATAAAAAGCTATTTAATTCTGTTTACAGCATGAGCTGTGAAATGGCTGTAACGGACTGGGAAAAAAATATTGCCGGTGAAGTTCCAAGACCTAAGGATAGACTAAAATCATCAATCATACTCAGTGATGCAGCCGTTGGATTTTCAGATCCAGATTTCTGGGGAGAATACAACATTATTGAACCAGAAAAGTCTATTGAATCTGCGATCAAAAAAATTCAAAGACAATTAAAAAGGTCTAAACCTCAAGGTGGTGCATCTGCACCATAGACTTAGTCTTTGTATAACATTCAGCAATCGGCCTCCATGTGAGGCCGATTGCAATTTAATTGACATGATATATAACCATTAATGCAAAGACTTTGATCTGAGTACTTATCAACAATTGTTTATAAATCACGTTCATAACCTGTTGATTTTTAAATTTTTATAAATTTTGAATTTCTCTCAAAAATGCCTTATATTCGTTTCATGGTTTGAGGGATATGCCTGTCTAGGGTAAATCATGAGAGCCATTGTAAAGTTGACGTTCTTTATATTGTTGTTTAATCTTAAAATTAGTTTAGGGTAATTTATTACCAGATCTTAATTAAAGATGAGCATAATGAAGGAGGGCTGTAGTCTTCCTGTGTTATGTGAGTTCGTTTACGTTAAATATAGAGCTTAGGTTTTACGTTTAAGATAAGTGAATCAAAACGATAAGAAGATACCTTCATGTGTTGCTTGGTTGAAAAATTGAGAACAAAGAAAGTTTCAAACGTTGTTATAGTTAGTCAAATGCAACTATCGGTTGCGGTGCTGCACTTCGGTACAGAACACAAGTTTGCTAGCTATTTCTAGAAAGCCATATCACTGTACTTGTACAACGATATGGCTTTTGTTTTTATACCCTCCCTGTGTAAATAATTCTATAAATCTTTTTTAAGCAATACACCACTCAGAAATCTCAACTAAAGTTTAATAATCTGACGTTTTTTGCAACCTTAATATTGTATATTTGCTGCGCTTTAAACCATCTATTCTAATTTATGCCAAAAATTATATACACAAAAACTGATGAAGCGCCTGCTTTGGCCACCCAATCGTTTTTACCAATTGTAAAAGCATATACCAAAACTTCGGGTGTAGTTATTGAATTAAAAGACATCTCATTAGCAGGAAGAGTATTGGCAGTATTCCCCGATTTTTTAGAAGATAATCAGCAAATCCCGGATGACCTCACTGAACTGGGCAATTTGGCAAAAACACCAGAAGCAAACATTATAAAGCTTCCAAATATTAGTGCCTCCATACCTCAATTAAAAGAGGTAATTGAGGAATTGCAAAGTAAAGGATATAATCTACCTGATTACCCGGATGAACCCAAAAATGAAAAAGATTTCGAGATTAAGTCCAGATACGATCGTATCAAAGGTAGTGCTGTAAATCCGGTGTTACGCGAAGGCAATTCCGATAGAAGAGCTCCGGTACCAATAAAGAACTATGCGAAGAAAAATCCGCATTCCATGGGTGCATGGCACTCAAATTCAAAAACGCATGTTGCCACAATGGGGCATGGTGACTTTAAATCCTATGAAAAATCACTGACTATTGAAAAGGACGGCGATGTTAGTATAGTTTTGAAGGCAACTGATGGTTCGGTAAGTACTTTAAAAGAAAAGATATCCTTGTTGCAAGGTGAGATAATTGATGCAACAGTCCTTAGCAAATCTGCACTTCTTGATTTCTTGAAAGAACAACTGGAGGATGCCAAGAAAAAAGGAGTTTTATTCTCAGTTCATCTCAAGGCAACTATGATGAAAGTCTCTGACCCTATTATATTTGGTCATGTGATGGAGGTCTATTTTGCGGATGTATTTAACAAGTATTCTGCACTTTTTGAGGAAGTTGGTATTAGTTCTAATGATGGTCTCGAAATGTTATTCGAAAAATTAGAAACCCTGCCCGAGAATAAAAGAACAGAAATTGAGGAGGATATTATGCATGCACTGCATGACGGTCCTGATCTTGCTATGGTAAATTCCGAAAAAGGAATTACTAACCTTCATGTACCAAGCGACATCATTATAGATGCGTCTATGCCCGCTATGATCCGTACTTCGGGTCAAATGTGGAATAAGGAAGGTAAACTACAGGACACTAAAGCCATTATCCCAGACAGCAGCTATGCCAGTATTTATCAGGCTACTATAGATTTTTGCAAAAAGAACGGAGCATTTGATCCCCGCACAATGGGAACAGTACCTAATGTTGGCCTTATGGCTCAGAAGGCAGAAGAATACGGATCACATGACAAAACCTTCGAAATTGCAAATGATGGTATTGTAAGCGTTATTGATAATCACACCGGGGAGGAACTTTTAAATCATAAGGTTGAAGAAGGCGATATATGGAGAATGTGTCAGGTTAAAGATGCGCCAATTCAGGATTGGGTTAAACTTGCTGTAACCAGGGCAAGAACTTCAAATACCCCTGCTGTATTTTGGTTGGATAAGGAGCGTGCTCATGATGCAGAACTGATAAAAAAAGTAAACAAATATCTTCCTGAAAATGATACTTCAGGCTTGGATATCAGAATATTGTCGCCTTTAGAAGCCACAAACTTCACACTAAATCGGATTGTAGAAGGAAAAGATACCATCTCGGTATCAGGTAATGTGCTCAGAGATTATTTAACAGACCTGTTCCCTATTCTGGAAGTTGGAACCAGTGCAAAAATGCTTTCCATTGTTCCCTTAATGAATGGTGGTGGACTATTTGAAACAGGAGCAGGAGGTTCTGCACCAAAACATGTGGAGCAATTCCTTGAAGAAGGTCACTTGAGGTGGGATTCATTAGGCGAATTTTTAGCACTAAGTGTTTCTCTGGACTTTTATGGAAATAAGAACAACAACCATAAAGCATTGGTCCTGGCCAAAACACTTGATAAGGCTACTGAAGAATTTTTAGATAAGGATAAATCGCCTTCAAGAAAAGTAGGTGAATTGGATACCAGAGGAAGTCATTTTTTCTTAGGTCTGTATTGGGCTAAGGCACTTGCTAATCAGGAAGAAGATAAAGAACTTAAAACTACTTTCACTGCACTCTATAATTCACTCGAGAAAAATTGCCAAAAAATTGAGGAAGAATTGATTACTACACAAGGAACTCCGCAGGATATAGGAGGTTACTATAAACCAGATCCGGTACTTATGAGCAATTCTATGAGGCCCAGTAAAACCTTGAATTCCTTATTAGAACAAATTTGATATAATTCAGTATTATGACAATAGACCCCGGCAAATTTAGCTGGGGTTACTTTGTTTTAAAATACTGTTAACTATGATTTGATTTTGTTCTTAATCCATATTTTTGCTAAAAATTGCATAAATGAACCAACCATTGCGATACTTCGTAATTGTATTTTTTTTACTATCCTCCATTGCACTCTTTTCACAACAAAGATTTACCCTGAGTGGAACAATTACAGAAGCATCAAGTAATGAAACTCTGATAGGGGTTACTTTACTTGTACCTGATCTTAATACAGGTGTAACTACAAATGATTATGGTTTTTACTCCTTAACCCTGCCTGAAGGAGATTATCAAATCAGACTAAGCTATTTAGGATATCAGGATATCGTGCAAACTATATCACTTACACAAGACCTCAGGCTAAATTTTGAAATGTTTGAAGAGGTTGAACAACTGGACGAAGTTGTAGTAACTGAAGATGTGGAAAAAATCAATATTCGTAAACCACAGATGAGCGTGAATACGCTTTCAGTGCAAACCATTAAGAAAATTCCTGTGATTTTGGGTGAAGCAGATGTAATAAAATCGCTACTCCTTTTACCCGGCGTTACCAGCGCCGGAGAAGCCTCTTCAGGTTTTAATGTGCGTGGTGGGGCTGCAGATCAGAACCTTATATTACTGGACGAAGCCACCATTTTTAACTCGTCTCATTTGTTTGGCTTTTTCTCCGTTTTTAACCCGGATGCTATAAAGGATGTTAAATTGTTTAAAGGGGGTATTCCTGCCAGATATGGGGGACGTGTCTCATCCGTTCTTGAAATATTTCAGAAAGAAGGGAATAGCAATAAATTTCATATGACCGGCGGTATAGGTGCAGTTGCCAGCAGGTTATTGGCAGAAGGCCCAATTGTAAAAGATAAAGCAGCCTTTTTAATAGGTGGCAGAGCCTCATATGCCCATTTATTTCTTCCTCTGTTTGATAATCAAAATAAAGCCTATTTCTATGATCTCAATACCAAATTAAATTATAAAATAAATGAAAGGAACAGTATTTACCTTTCGGGTTATTTTGGTCGTGATGTTTTTAGTATTTCAAATAATTTTGTAAACACCTATGGGAATAGCGTAGTTAACTTTCGTTGGAACCACCTTTTTTCTAATAAACTATTCTCGAACCTCTCCCTAATCTATTCTGATTATTATTATGGCCTGGAGCTCGATTTTGTAGGATTTAAATGGAATTCTGGAATTAAGAATTTTAATGTCAAATATGACTTTAAACATTATCTCAGTGAAAATTTGCAATTGAATTATGGGTTAAATAATATCTACTATAAGTTCAATCCTGGAAAAATAGTACCAAACAGTCCGGAATCTGGAATTGTGGAAGAACAACTCATTGAAAAATATGCAAATGAATTTGCGGCCTACTTGGGTGTGGAACATAATGTAACAGAAAACCTAAGTTTACAATACGGCTTAAGATTTAGTTATTTTATGAGACTGGGGCAGGATGAATTAAATGTTTATGAAAATA
>JABDPH010000002.1 GCA_013042925.1 Eudoraea sp. | reverse complement strand
CTGTTCCCTGGGGCGAAGTAATACTAATTATAAGATCTGCCAGAAAGCTGTGTTCCAATTCCAGGCCGACATTTACATCCGTAACAGGTAAATCATTTAAGAATGTAATTTTAGAAGTTACCGTTGGTGTCCCAATAGAACTTATATCCACAGGCAGGTCTTTAGCTATTTCAATATCGCAACTTATTGTTATGGTTGTAAAACTGAATGGTGGGCCAAAAGTACCTTCGCCACAAGAGTTTTTTGGTTTTATCCTCCAAAAATACGTGGTTTCCTCCTGTAGATTTTGTGGTAAATAGGTGTTAAAAATAATATCGTTGGCTGATTCAATAACTGTAGTAAACAATATATCAGATGCAATTTCTATATCGTATGCGCTGTAGCTGGAATCTAACTCCCATACCAGTTGCTGTTGCAAGCCCACTTCTGTAGCCGTATCTATTGGAGTCTGTAAAACAACATCTGAGAAGTTTGCATCACTAATCGTAATATTTAAAGCTACATCTTTCGTGAGGCTTAGGGAAGTGGCCGTAATATTCACAGGATATTCCCCGGGAGTTGCAAGATCTGTATTCGAAAATGTGACGGAAACCGGCGTATTGTTATCAGTAGCTGTTGGAGGTGTAAAAACTGCTGTTAGGCCCGGAGGCATTCCCAGAGCACTGAAGGTAACCTCTTCATTAAATCCTAAATATGTTTCATATATAAAAGGCACTACCAGATCATTGGGCTCACAAACACCATGATTGAGATCTGCAAAATTCAAGATAATCTCAGAATCCTCGATAACAAAATCAGAAGAATTAATACTGAAAAAGATATTGTCTGCACCCTTAACCATGAAACGACCTGTTGTAGAGCTATTTCCGGGAATAATAACCTCATGACTACCATCGTTTGGAACGGCGGCAGCTACCTGTATAGGAAAACTAAGGCCCCCATCTGTTGATAGAAATATATCTACCTCTTGTGTATTTATTGGTGTTTGGTTAGTGTTGGCAACAGCCCAGCTAATGGTCTGTGTAAAGCCCGCTGTATAAGTCTCTGCTGTATTTTGAGAGGTTACGACAAATGGTCCCGCACTGTTTAAAACATTAACCTTTACCAGTTCTGAAGCTACCTGCCCCCCTCCTGCAGCATTATCCCTAACAGTTAAGGCGAAGTTCATTTCGCGTTCCACATTGGAAACGGTTTCCCAGGCAGAATTAATTGGCGGATTGGTTTGTGTTAGGTTGCCCTGGATTACCTCTGACAATTTTGGAAAATATCTGTCGGTATCCGTAGTAGGCCTAAGCGATCTGAAGTTTGCACCACTTGGATTGTCGGGTCCAAAGTTAGCTGTCGTAACCACGCCATCATCTATTTGTTCCCATGCATAGGTAAGTACATCTGTAGTATCGGGATCTATGGCATTTCCTCTTAATACAAAAGGTGTTCCTTTAGGAATAATGTAATCCCCTATTGGGTTAATAACCGGAGGATTGTTTGCCAAGGGCGTAAGCTCTCCGCAACTTGTAGTCTGAAGATATTCTATAATTTGAAATATGCTGTAGTAATGAAAATAGTCATCCCCGTCTGGCGCTACATTTTCTCCGGGTATTATACCGGCATATCCCATAATTGTTGTTCCGGTGCCCGGCTCGGCCTGTACCAAAGTACCTTCCGATTCAAAAGACCAGGTATGATTTGCACCAAATTGATGCCCCAATTCATGTGCTACAAAATCGAGGTCAAAGATATCACCTTGTGGGTTTAGTGCAGCAGCGTATGCACTCCCTTTTTGGTTATCTCTGCACACAGACCCTATGAAACCCGCATTACCCCCATCGGTATCTTCATGAAATAAATGACCTACATCATAATTTGCTTCGCCAATTGTTGGAGTAAGTGTACTTTGAACCTCTGAATTCAAATTTCCTCCGTAAGGGTCGGTATCCGGGTCTGTAAAAATTACCAAATCCGTATTGGCGATCAATTCTAGTGTTACACCTAAATCGGTTTCAAAAACCTGGTTCACCCTTGTGAGCGTAGCATTGATAGCAGCTAGAGCGTCGGGTATAGTACCCCCGTGAAATTCCGTGTATTCACCTGTTGCGGAAACTGCTAATCTGTATTTCCTTAACACTTGATCATCCACCAGTTTAGAAGCAGAACCATTGATACTTTTTTCAATTGCCGATTCAGTAAAACATATAAACTCACTATCTAGTTTTGAATGTAAACTCCTGTCGTAAACAACATATGTATTCCCTTCAGCCAGGGCCTTTTCCATGAAAGTCGTCTTTTCACTTCCTGCATGTACTATCATGCTTTGAACTCCCTTATGTGATATACTAAAACGAATACGATCTTCATTACCATCCAGGCTATACCCCGAATAGGACTTTATACCAGGATATTTTTTGGCCAATTCCGGTGACAAGACTGCGTTTTCTGAAATTTTAAATCCTCTTAATTTTCCTCTGATATCGGGAAAATAAACTATTCCTTTATCATTCTTTATCGTAGATATAGATAAAAGTTCCTCATATAAAGATGCCTGGTCCAATTGAAAAACCTTAACTTTAGTTACATCCGGATTGGATAGCGAAGGTGATGCTATCTTACTTGGTGCAAGCTCCTGGCCCCAATATTTGGATTGCGCAGATCCGTAAAAGGAGAGAAAAATTATGGTAATTGATAAAACTAGACGTAGTTTTGTTAGCATCAAGGGAATTTTAAACTTTTAAAAATAAGCCTTTTTATTATTTT
>JABDPH010000537.1 GCA_013042925.1 Eudoraea sp. | reverse complement strand
AGAATTCATTGAAATGGAGACGTGCATAATTTGTTATAAATGGAAGCAGATCAACAGACCTGCTTATGAGTTGAACAATAAGGATGTGACCTGATATATTTGCCAAAATTGTTTTGAGCTGTTTTTGTGAATCCCTGTCCAGATTATCAAAAGGGTTATCCAGGATCAGGAAGTTCGGTTTTGTCTCTAAAAGATAATTTAGAAGGGCTTTTTTACGTTCCCCACTGCTCATAGATTGGAGGCTTTGGGAAGTTGAAGGTGTAAGCAGCTTTTGATCATGCCTTACTTCTTCTTCGATAAAATTGTCTAAGGCCAGTTTGGAGAATAATGCACCTTTTAGTCCTTTTAAGGTTTCTAAATCCGGTGGCGGGTTATCCTCAGTGAGCAATTGCTTAATTAGGCCTTGTTTATTCGATTGATTATCTATAAAGACAGCCCAGTGTTGTATTTGGGTCATAATAGCCTGGATACGGGTTTTAAGCAAATATAGCAGATAGGTACTAAAAGTTTGATTACTAATTTTATTAATTAAATTGGTTAAAGAACTTATACTTTATATATTTAGGATCCCCCCATAACTTTATTATTTACTATGAGTAAAAAGGCAATAAAGCTATTACAGGTTTGCACCATTTGTTTAGGTTTGATAACAGGGCTGGTTTTTTTCCTTGACTTTATGTTTAATTAAAATTTGATACTATGAAAAAGAACATGGGTTCTACAGATCGTATTATACGATTTATTCTAGCAGCTATTTTTATCGTGCTCTATATTACAAATACGATAACCGGGATTTGGGGTATTGTTTTATTAGTTCTGGCGGCCGTATTTATCCTTACTAGTTTTGTCAGTTTTTGTCCGTTATATGCTCCTTTCGGATTAAGTACCTGTTCAAAAAAGGAATAATTTTCTTGATTGGTTATTATCGGAATTTCATCCTAATATTTAGGATGGCCCCGCGAGTACCCTAAAAATATGAACGGGGATACCTTTGTAGCTGGTGGTTTTATCAAGGTGCATCCCATTATTTATGGCTACTTTTTGAGACCCAATGTTATCTATGTGTATGATTGAAATTATGGAATCCGACAGATTGTGTTCAAAGGCATAAGCCTTGCATTTTTGAGCTGCCTCTGACGCATAGCCTTTTCTCCAGTATTCAGGTAATATAGAATAGCCAATTTCCAGTTCACGGATCTCATCGACAGTTTGAATCAGCAAACCGCACATGCCTACAAGTTTCCCATCCTGTTTGCTTATAAGGGCGTTAAGGCCTCCTAAATTATTTTCATATCGGGTAAATACCTTAGTGAACCAATTCTGGCATGCCACTTCCGGCTCAAAAATCTCACCGGCAAAATACTTTAAACTTAAGGGTTCCTCATGAAATGGCAGCCAGGCATTAAAATCTGTCCTGGAAACTTTTCGGAAAATAAGCCGTTTACTTTCCTCCCCTTCAAGTAGCAAGTTCATAGTACCTCTATTTCATTCTTATAAACTCAATGCGATCACCAATTTCCAGAGAATATTTTTCGCGTTGACCGGCATTTAGTTCCAGTACATATTGAACAGGGACTTCGGAAGACAGGCCCGTCTCATCCATAGGTTGCGCATTTTCCTTATAACTGGCAATTTTCAATTCCTGGTCAATAAAAACAAGATCGAGAGGAATTTTTGTGTTTTTCATATAAAAGGAATGATACAAAACATCCGGAAAGATAAAGAACATTCCCTGATCCGGTTCCATGGACTCACGATACATAAGCCCGGTTTGAGTTTCATAGTCAGTTTCCGCAATTTCAATATTGTAGCTGACAATTAATGAGTCAGACTGTGCTTTATAAATGCTTAATTCTCCCTCTTTGGTAAAGGTGATGGGCTCTGTTTTAACGGGACTTTTAGGGGTTTCCCTGCAACTACTCAATAGAAAGGTCGTAGCTATAAGAACAAGACCATATAATTTTAGCGTTTTCATATTATAATTTGCCAGCATAGCATGTTCTAGGTAGTTGCGCCTTTTTTCCTGAACATGAAATAAAGCCCCACTAGAATAAAAGGGATACTCAACCATTGACCCGTAGATAATAGCCCCAATGTTTCTTCAAAGCCACCCTGGCTTTTCTTTACAAATTCTACAAAGAATCGGATGGTCCAGAGCAATACGAGGAATAATCCAAATAGAAATCCGGACTGATTTTTTTTGTCGGTCTTCCAGTAAAAATAGTACAGGATCAGAAAAACAAATATATAAGCAACACCTTCATACAATTGAGCGGGATGCCTGAAAGGGATAGCACTAAAGTATTCAGCAAATTTTGGATTATTTTCCAAAGCCGCATATGCCGCATTAACCGTTTCTTCCTTGGTAATTTGTAACGCGGATCCAGCTGGCATATCATCTGAATCCCGGACAAATTTAGTTGCGAAAATAAAGCTCTCATCTGTTATCTTGCCATTTATCTCTGAGTTAAAGAAATTGCCCAATCTTACGAAAAACGCCCCAATAGCAACAGTAATTACCACCCTGTCTAAAACCCAAAGCATTTTCATGTCTTTGTATTTTTTGCTCAACAAATACATTCCTATTATTATCCCTATGGCCGCCCCATGGCTTGCCAGACCGGTAAAACCAGTAAATTCATAACCATTAATGATTCCAAACAGTGTACTTCCGGCACGCTCTTTTATTGGGAGCAAAATCTCCAAAAGATGATTTTTGTAATAAGGCCAGTCGTAAAAAAAGACATGTCCCAGACGTGCTCCAAGCATTGTAGACAGAACTGTATAAATAAACAGTGAATCTAGTTGTTCAAGGGATTTTTTTTCGTTTAAAAAAATCTTTTTCATTATATACCAACCCAGTGCAAAGGCTACTATCCATGAAAGGTTGTAGTATTTAATTTGCAATACGCCAATTTTGAAAAGGGTATCATCAGGATTCCATATAATACCTAAAAAATACATAGTGAAGATTTTAAGCGGCTAAGATAAGAAAATTGAACAGAGCCGAAAGGCAAAGTACTGCTTAACTTTTTTACATGAATAAGCCTAATTAAGTAGTAACAAGCTTTAAATACAGATATGATTGCAGCTGAGTTTAAAAGTTCAGGGCACTGGATCATAACCTTGGCCACCCCAGGGATTACAACTAAAAATTCGTTTTATGGCCAGCCAGCCTCCTTTAAAAAGCCCATGTTTTTGTAAAGCTTCAAGAGTATACTGAGAGCATGTTGGAGAATACCGGCAACTTGCAGGGGTCAAAGGTGAAATAACGGCCTGGTAGAACCTAACCAAAAAAACAAAAGGAGCAATTAAAATTTTTTTCACCTAAAAGTATAGTATTTAAATTCTCATTTATAATCCTGCTAGTCGCAAGAAAATTTTAAAAGTTAACCCTATGCAAAACCAAATCGATATTGCAGTTTATTGGGAGACACTAAACGTTGTACCCTCTTTGCTGTCTTTTAACTGAATACCAAGTGCGGCCAACTGATCCCTGATTTTATCAGAAGTCGCAAAATCTTTATTGGCACGTGCTTCGTTGCGCAACTGAATTAGTAATTCCACAACACCCGATAACTTCTCTGAATCTTTTCCGGTATCATTTTTAGTTTCTAAACCAAGAACATCAAATACGAAACTATTCATGGTCTCTATAAGTATGTTTTTATCATCCTCAGAAAGCTGTTCTTTCCCCTCTTTTATTAGGTTAATATGTTTAACTCCTTCAAAAAGGTTTGCAATTAGAATTGGTGTGTTAAAATCATCATTCATTGCATCATAGCACTTTTGCCTCCATTCCTTTACATCAAAATCTGAAGCAGAGCCGGTTTTTAGGCCACCCAGTTTGGCAATTGCCTCCATGAGCCTTTGATACCCCTTTTCTGAAGCAAGCAGGGCTTCATTGCTTAAATCCAGGATACTGGTATAATGCGCCTGCATCATAAAAAACCGAACCACAGAAGGAGAAAATGCTTTGCTGAGTATGTTGTTATTACCGGTAAATATCTCCTCAGGGAGAATATTATTTCCCGTAGATTTTGCCATTTTTTTGCCATTAAGGGT
>JABDPH010000181.1 GCA_013042925.1 Eudoraea sp. | reverse complement strand
GATCTACAAAGGTCCTGTATCCACTAAAAATTTTGGTTATTTCCATTCGGATTTTAAGTATTCCATCTGAATTAACAAAATTAACCTTATCTGTGTTTGCTCCTGTAATTACAGCTTTGTTTTCATTTGATTTAATCAAATTCACAGATATTCCATCAAATGCCTTAACCTCAGTGAAGTTTGCCAAATTCATACTGATTTTGCCATCCTGTGGTCTTGCGGTGTGCATAAGAAACAGAAAAAAAACAAAAAGTATTACTTGTTTCATTACGTTGGTTTTAGTGTTTATCCCTGAGATTAAACAAATTCTATTCCAAAAATGAGTTATTCTTCAGGTTTGCCTAAAAGAGAGAAATCAAGATGGCGCTTTACTAAATCCGTGCTTTTTACCATTACCATAACTATATCTCCCAGCTGGTACTTTTTATAGGTTCGTTCTCCTATTATAGCATATTCCCGTTCATCAAAGGTATAATAATCATCCTTTATATCCCGTATTCGGACCATTCCTTCGCATTTATTTTCGATTATTTCAACGTAAATTCCCCATTCTGTAACTCCGGAAATAACACCTCTGAATTCCTGATCCTTATGATCCTGCATGAACTTAATCTGCATATATTTAATTGAATCGCGTTCAGCATTGGCTGCCAAATTTTCCATATCGGAAGAGTGCTTGCACATTTCTTCATAGATTTCGCTGTTGGGAGATTTCCCTCCCTCTAAATAATGCTGTAGCAGTCTGTGTACCATTACATCAGGATAACGCCTGATAGGGGATGTAAAATGAGAGTAAAAATCGAATGCTAAACCATAGTGCCCTATATTATCCGTACTGTAAACTGCCTTACTCATGCTGCGAATCGCTAAGGTATCAACAAGATTTTGTTCTTTCTTGCCTTTAACATCCTCCAGGAGCTTATTTAAAGAGTTGCTAACGGCTTTTTTGTCCCTGAGGTTAAGCTTGTGTCCAAAACGTGAAATAATACTGTTTAAAGCTAACAATTTTTCCTCATCCGGCTGATCATGAATTCGATACACAAACGTTTTTGTTGGTTTTTGTTTACCAATAAAAGCTGCTACTCTGCGATTCGCCAATAACATAAATTCCTCAATTAATTTATTTGAGTCCTTGGCCTCTTTAAAATAAACGCCTTCCGGCTCATTTTTTGAGTTAAGATTGAATTTAACTTCTACTTTATCAAAAGAAATAGCTCCGGAATCCATTCTTCTGCTTCTCATTTTCTTAGCCAGCCTATTTAAGGTGTTTATTGCATAAACGGTTTCACTGGCCACTGAATACGCTTTATTTCGAATTGAAACAGTTTCAGGAATCAATCCTTTTCCGGTTTCTATAATATGTTGGGCTTCCTCATAAGCAAACCGTTCGTTTGAATTAATAACTGTGCGTCCAAACCATTGATTTTTTACGGAACAATGTTCATCTAACTCAAAAATTGCGGAAAAGGTATATTTATCTTCATGCGGGCGCAATGAACAAGCATTATTAGATAAAACTTCAGGTAACATTGGCACAACCCTGTCTACCAAATAGACGGAAGTTGCCCGTTCATAAGCTTCTTGTTCCAATATGGTATCCGGCTTTAGATAATGAGAAACATCTGCTATATGAATACCTATTGAGAAATTACCATTATCTAAGACTTCAAAGGATAAAGCATCATCAAAATCTTTGGCATCCTTAGGATCTATAGTAAATGTAAGAAGCTCCCTTAAGTCATTTCTTTTTAAAATTTCTTCCTGTTTTATTGAAGTATCCAAAGAATTCGCATAACTCTCCACTTCAGCCGGAAATTCAGAAGGTAAACCATACTCAGCTAATATGGCATGGATTTCTGTATGGTGGTCCCCGGGTTTACCAAGTATTTCAATTATTTTACCGTAAGGAGAATCATCTTTATCGGGCCAATCAATAATTTCTACAAGTACTTTCTCTCCATTCTTTGCTTTACCTATATTTTCATGCGAAATAAAAATATCTGTATACATTCTTATATCGGTAGGTCTGATAAATGCGAATGTCTTTTGCAAGTCTACTATACCTACAAATCTTTTCTTTTTTCGCTCCAGTATCTTCTTTATTTCACCTTCCGGTTTTTTACTGCTTCTCTTTTTAAATATATCTACCTCAACAGTGTCACCATGAAAAGCCCTGTTTATTCTGTTATATGGCACAAAGACGTCGTTCTCTAATTCATCAACAACAACATAT
This sequence comes from Eudoraea sp., assembly GCA_013042925.1. GTDB lineage: Bacteria > Bacteroidota > Bacteroidia > Flavobacteriales > Flavobacteriaceae > Eudoraea. Next base: position 6,070 of record JABDPH010000181.1, on the reverse strand, counting down.
GCATTACCTCTTGCGGTAATATCAACCTTTCCCTTATAGTAATTTCCATTTGCAATGGCCTGGTATTTACCTCTTACATTCTCCTGTATTCGCTTTTCATTTTTTAATTCACCTAATCTTCTAATCAATAAATTCCGGCTTTCTGTATCTCTTAATTCAAGTTTTGAAGCAACTTGTTTATAATTAAAACTTTTAGAGGGTTCTTTCTCTAGTACCGAGAATATCCCTTTTGTAATTTCATTTCTTTTATGGCTTTTTGCCCTTTTCTTTTTCTTCGACATTAAATTCTTTATTTGGGCGGAAAATTACGAATTATAATTCATAGCACTCTATCCAATAAACCAGATTTAAACCAAACTATTGCGCAAATAACATATCAACAATTATTAAATTATTAATTATTTCTTTAATTAAATTTTATAATAAATGATGATTATGATTGTTTGTTAATACTACTTATAAAAATTTTAAGTAATAGTTGCTATAAACAGAAAAAAGAGTTTATTGACAATTTGAACACTATTGTATAATCTAAGTATCAATAAATTAACTTTTTTATACACGACTCTTAATAACTGCTTTCAACATAAAATTACTTACAACTAATTTTTTCTTTTCTGTTAATTACCAGGGTATTCAATTTTAATATCTTTCCGTAAAGAATTGAGAAGAAGTTTTCTTAAAAACAATCAGTTTTTGTAGAGCACATTTTTTAGCAGATAATAAAAAATAATACTTATTTCTTATCCTATGGTTATTAACAAATGTTACAAATAAGCAACAGTTTCTTAACCAAATACTTACGATTTTATAATCTAGTAAGGTGTTAACAATATTAAAAACCACGTTTCCCAATGGTATTTGTAACTTTGTACTAATTCTAAATACTCTTATACTATGAAAATATCAATAGGTAATGATCATGCTGGCACGGAATATAAACTGGCAATTGTGGGTCTTCTCAAGTCTATGAGTATAGAAGTAGTAAATCATGGAACAGATGGCTCAGATAGCGTGGATTATCCGGATTTTATTCACCCGGTTGCATCTGATGTTGAAACAGAAAGAGCCGATTTGGGAATAATAATTTGTGGTAGTGGAAATGGCGCCAGTATGACTGCAAACAAACATCAGGGTATTAGGGCAGCACTTTGCTGGAACAGGGAAATAGTAGCATTAGCCAGGGAACATAACAACGCAAACATCCTAAGTCTGCCCGCACGTTTTATTTCTCTTCCACAGGCTTTAGAAATGGTTAGAACTTTTCTTAATACAGAATTTGAAGGCGGGAGGCATGAACGACGAATAGAAAAAATACCCTGCTCTTAAAGAAACAACATGGGCCATTCGCATTCACATTCCAATTCGCACTCCCATTCTCATAAAGATTTAAAAGGAAGAAACCTTTTTATTACAATACTTCTTAATATTTTAATAACGCTTGCCCAGGTAATAGGAGGAATATTATCCGGAAGTCTTGCTTTATTATCAGACGCACTACATAATTTCAGCGATGTCCTTTCACTGATTATTAGTTATGCCGCTACTTTATTAGCAAAAAAGAAAGCCTCTTTGAATAAGACATTTGGATATAAGAGAGCCGAAATAATAGCTGCTTTTGTCAATTCTTCAACCCTGATCATTGTTTCTATAATCCTGGTGAAAGAGGCTATTGAAAGATTTATAAATCCAATTGAAATTGAATCAAATTTAGTTATCTGGTTATCCTTATTAGGGATAGCTGCTAACGGATTTAGTGTTCTTCTAATTAAAAAAGACGCTAAAGCAAATATGAACATGCAATCTGCTTATCTTCATTTATTTACAGACATGATGGCGTCTGTAGCTGTATTAATCGGAGGATTATTAATGAAGTTTTATGCACTATACTGGGTAGATCCTGTTTTAACCATCTTAATTGCAATGTACCTTGTTTATATGGGATATGATCTCCTTAAGACGTCTACCAGAGTATTAATGCTATTTACCCCGAATACGATTGAGGTGCAACAAATAGTATCGGAAATATCAAAAATAAGACCCGTAAAAAATGTACACCACGTACATATCTGGCAACTGAATGAGGATGAAGTGCACCTGGAGGCACATATTGATTTTGATGAAGATATAAGCCTATCAGAATTTGATAAGATACTGGAAACAATAGAGGAAGAGGTGTACCATAAATTTGGCATAAACCATTTGAATATACAACCTGAATTTGGTAAATGCGACAGCAAAAAAGTCATTGTACAGGATTAACATATGAATATCAACACCAAAACTTTTCAAGAGCTAAGCAACCTGGAATTATACCAGATTCTTCAGTTGCGGTCAGAGGTTTTTGTGGTGGAACAGAATTGCGTATATCAGGACATGGACGACAAAGACGGTAAGGCGTTACATGTTATAGGCACCAAAGACAATAAGATCATCGCGTATGCCAGAATTTTTAAACCGGGAGATTATATGGACCATGCCTGCATAGGACGTGTTGTAGTAAAGAAACCTATGAGAGTAGGGGGCTATGGAAAGGAAATTATGCTGGCATCAATAAAAGCAATAGAGGATAATTTTAAAGAGACCACCATTCACCTGTCAGCCCAGACCTATTTACAAAAATTCTATGAAGAAATGGATTTCAAAGCAGTCGGAGAAACGTATTTGGAAGATGACATTCCACACATACTAATGATCAAAGAGTAATCTTATATCATCAGGTATTTTAACCTAACTATTTCAATATTTTTAATCAAAAACATTAGCCAGGTGCTTTTCGTCCGGTCTTCGATCCCTACTCAACAAGCTAACAACAAAATAGGTTATCAAAGCAAATAGAAAAGCAGGAATTATCTCGTGTATATCCTCCAGCGCCGGATAGTTAAACCGAAACCCAAAACGCCAGATAATATTTATCAGCATACCTACAACCATTGAAGAAATTGCACCCAGATCTGTACCCCATTTAAAGTAAAGTCCTCCAAAAATCGCAGGGAAGAAACTCGCTGCAAAAACGGCTCCTGCAAACGCGGTGAGTTCCACTATACCTGCCATTGGATATAAAGTAAAAATATATACCATCAAACAATATATCCCCATTGCCCATTTAGTTCTTGGAATAATTTTGGTAACCTTCATTGGTTTAACAACGTGCCATATATCATTTACAAAAGCAGTTCCAATAATGATTATAACAGACGCTAACGAAGACATACCGGCCGCAAATAAACCGGCAACACATATTCCGCTTACAAGCCTGTTATCAAATTTATTCAGCATAAAACCAATCACCTCATCGGTATTATTTATAAGATAGTTTGCCTCTTCAACAGTAGTCATTCCGTGAACCAAAGCACCAAGGCCCATTACACAAACCAGTGACACACCTAAAAAAACAGGAGTCCAGATCATGGCAAACCTCATGCTTTTTGCGTTATTGATAGAATAAAACCGAATAAGGTTTTTTGGCTCAGAAATTTGCTTCATTCCAATAGAGAGTCCTATTCCAAGGATATATAGAAAGGAAACCAGTTTACCAAAAACAACGAGGCCATTACCTATTGGTTCGCCAGATTTTGTCAGATGATCCGTTACGGAGATGCTTGCCATTACATTATCAACCCCGCCTAAATAAATAAAGGGGAGCATTAACATTAGAATAGCCACGCCAAACATAATTATTCCCTGAATGGCGTCTGTCCACAAAACACTATACATACCGCCCCAAATGGTATAAACACAGGTAATAAAAATAATCGCAAAAGCGCCGTATTCATAAGGAATATCTAAAACCGAGGTAAGAACATGGGCACAACCCTTCGCTATACCTACCATATACCATATTGTTGCAAAGAGGATTATAAACGCAGACAAAACACGAATGCTTTTGGCCAGGTTGCTTTTATAGCGCAGGTGGAAATAATCCGGTATGGTATAAGAATTTAAACGTGCGGTCTGATACCTCATTCTGGGACCTAAAAGCTGCCAGGAAATTACACAAAAGAAGGTCCATATTAATCCCATCCATGCCCAGGAGAGGCCATATTCAAATGAAATACCGGCCTGACCAATATACGTATTCGTGCTAGCCGAGGTAGAGAAAAACGCCAACGAAATAACCCAACCGGGAATTTCCCTTTTAGCAACAAAATAACCCTCAACCCCTCGTCTTGCCTTCTTCTTAAAATGCCATCCAATATACAGACAACCGGCAACATAAAAAGTAGTTAACAGAAGGGTTAAATAATGTTCTCTCAGATAGTCCATTACCTTGATTGGTTATCGTCCCTATTCCTGTCAACTTTAATATCTCTTTTCATTACCAGAATGGCGTTTATAACAACCAATAAGACAATACCTATATAGGGAAACAGACTTAGAAAATCCATATTAAAAAAGTGATTTAAGTTCATTCTTGGTTACTTTACCCAAAACATTTCTAGGGAGCTTCTTTTGAAGAATATATTTTCGGGGTATCTTATAAGCAGGCAATCTGGCTCTAAGCCATTTTGAAATTTCTTCAAAATCCAAAGCTTTTTGTCCGGATACCAAGCAAGCAGCTACGACTTCTCCCCACTCTTCATCTTCCAAACCAATTACGGCAGAATCCTCAATGTCTTTATGCCCCCTCAGTACGTCTTCAATTTCCAGCGCAGAAATTTTATAGCCCCCGGATTTAATTATATCCACACTATCACGTCCTAAAATTTTGTACATCCCGTTGTGCAACATAGCAACATCACCTGTTCTGAACCAACCGTCTTTAGCGAAGGCTTCTTTTGTAGCCTCTTCCTTTTGCCAATATTCCTTGAATACGCAAGGTCCCTTAATTTGAATTTCTCCAGGTGTATCTTTATCAACCGGGGCATTGTCCTTATCTACAAGCCGCAATGCTACACCTGGTAAGGGCAACCCAACATAGCCCGGCCGCCTTTCTCCTCTATAGGAGTTGGAAAGCCCCATCCCAATTTCGGTCATTCCATAACGCTCCAATAATGTATGACCGGTAATAGACTTCCACTTTTCCAGAACAGGAACAGGCAGTGCGGCAGACCCTGAAACCATAAGCCTAAGCTTAGATGCCGCTTCTGACATTAACAGCTGATCTTTTTTGTTTTTACTTTCCCAGTAGTTAATTAGTTTATAGTATATCGTTGGAACTGCCATAAAGAGCGTCATTCTTCCGGACAAAATAGCGCCCCAAACCTCCTTTGCCTCGAATTTAGCGTGAAATTCACAACACGCACCACTCCAAAGCGCACAGCTTAAGACATTTATTATTCCATGAACATGGTGTAAAGGCAGAATATTTAAAATATAATCATCTTTTTGCCATTCCCAGGCTTCTACAAGAGTGATAATCTGGGATTGGATAATACCATGTGTGGTTACCACGCCTTTGGGTTTATTTGTGGTACCGCTAGTATATAACATCATAGCCCTTCTATTCAAATCGATATCGGGCAAGGGGGAGGAATTCTTTTTAAAAACCCCCTCTAAAAGAATAATAGATAAGCCGGGCCTTGATTCAAGCGGCTGAAGCACATCCTGATAATCTTTATGGACGACTATCACTTTAGAACCGGAATCTTCGATAACATACTCCATTGAAGGTAACGGATGTTGCACGCACAAAGGCACAGCAACTCCTCCGGCAGCCCATATTCCCCATTGTACAGCTGTATATTCGAAAGACGGAGGCACTAAAAAGGCTATTCTGGCTTCCTTTAAATCAGATGCTTTGTTTAAAAGGTTGGTAGCAACAACTGAGGATTTGACCACCAAATCTTCATAAGAATAGGTATTTCCATTAGAAACAATTGCTGCCCTGTCCTTGTATAAATGTGCCTTTTGGAAAAGTTCAATCATGCTTTTATAAATTGCGAAGCTTCAATATATATGATAAAATTGAAATAAAGCCATTAGAAATGAACAGTTTCACCAGTTCTATACGATTTATCGGCTGCCAGAACTATTTTTAAACTATTAACCGCATCTGATAAATGATTGCTGAGGTCGAAATCTGTTTGAATAGCCTTTAAGAAATATTCTTGTTCCAGCAAACACAAGC
>JABDPH010000180.1 GCA_013042925.1 Eudoraea sp. | reverse complement strand
CAACTAAAATGATATAATCTGAATTGTCGTAAAGTAAATATATCGCCAAAATTATAAGTACAAAAACCAAAAGCCTAAGCATACCAGAGACCTTTAATTGCCTGTTCACGTGTACAAGCAGCTTGCGCAATTTGTTCAGCCTTTCTGTGTAGAATTTAGTGGGGTTAAGCATATGATCTTGCTCTATAAATTTAAGTGGTAAAGATATGGTATTCTTAAAGGCATTTAAAGGTTAAATAATACCTTCGAGCGCTGATTTTTGCTTTTTTGTTAGCTTAGAAACTACCAGATTATAGGAATGATTGACAAGTTCTGATATGAGGTTTGCAGGTAATTGTTCCAGAAATAAGGTGTTCCAATGTACTTTACTCATATGATAGCCTGGGATAATAATCCCATCATAGGCTTCCCGCAACTCTATGGCCCATTCGGGGTCACATTTTAAATTTACCTGTGTTGGAATTCGTTCCAACGGGGCAATTGTAAAAATTTTACCCATCACCTTAAAGACCAAAGTATCTGCATCAAAAGGAAATTCTTCCGTAACTCCTTTTTTTGTTATACAAAGTTCTCTGAATTCTTCGATATTCATTTCAAAAAGCCCTTAATGCAAACCTTAACTGAAATACCCAGTGAAATAAACTTAGGATTTACTTGGAAAGGTTATAGTTTAATCCCTTGTGAATCATATACAATTACCTTATTCCAGAGGCTTCCTGCCTCTTCAATAAATGCCAGATGTGCTTTTTCATTTTGATATTTCTCCTGTTGTTTGGCAGATTTAAAGCTAACAATCAAAGCATAGGTAAATGAATCGTCTACTACATCGCGTGTAGCCGTCGGAGGTTTGCCAACATAGTGCGTATTTGCATGTTTCGACTTCTTCATGAATTTCTTCATTGCCTTTTCAAATTGCTTCTGGTCTTCCTCACTATCCGGATTGTTAAGCCAAAAATAAACGGTGTGTACAAAATGTGAATCTAAACTTCTCATTGTCTTATCTTGTTGACTATATGCGGTTATGGTAATAAATAAAAGGGTTAAAATACAAACTGTCTTTTTCATTATAAGGTGATTTATATTAAAATTATTATTTGATAAAAGGTTTGTTATGTTCACTTAATTCCAAAGCTGAGTAATCCAATTTCCAGCCTATAGTCTCAACAATTTTTTCGATCAACAATACTGCTTCCAAAGCTTCTCGCCGAGCTGTATCCATTAGTCCGCTTTCAGGGATTTTCTCCATGACATGTTTTTTTGCTTCCTGATTTAATGATGTTAAATCGCTCGGAGTAAATGTATTAAAAAATCCATTTTTAATGTCGTAAAATTCAAGTTCCGGCTGTATTGAAAGAACTTCCGGTTGAGGGAAGTTAGAAAGAATTATCTTTTTTTTATCTGTGTCGGCATGCATAAGGACTTTTTTCAGGTCATACCCTATTTGAGCTTTTGCATTAATAACAATCAGAGCCTTCTTCTTACTGCTAAGCAGGCTCATAAAGTGTTCCCTCTTATTCTCATATCTATAAATCTCAGCAAAATCTCCTTCGACTGATATTAATTTACAAACACTTTTAATTTTTTCTAAGATTATAGTAGATTGATGTTCTGTTAACTCCTTCCTCCTCTTTATTCGGAATAATGAATACATCCAATACATAAGGATAGCTCCTAATACCGATCCTAATAAAAGTTCTAAAACACTATCCATTGTTCTCGCCTAATTCACCTAAATGAGTATACTTAAATCCTTTCTCATATTTTAATCCATATCCCAAAGCTCGGTCAAGTGAAGAATGAGAAAATAAAATTATACCAATTCCTTCCAACAAAGAAAAAGAAAAATATGCTCCCAACAGATAAATAGCTATAGCCAGTCCTTTATGATGAAAGATATTATAACTAATCGCCCCCACTTTGTTTCCAAAAATATATCCCAGCATTCCTATATCCGGTGCAAGAAGTAGCACAAAAAACCACCACCAGGAAAAAGGTAGTAATGTAAACAGATAGTACCCCACTATGAACATCGCTAATTCCTCTAATTTTATACTGGTTTTCATGATTCTAACACTTTATACAAAACCGGCCTGCTGGGGCTGGCGTCATTTTCAATGGGAGCCAGTTGCAAATTCAAAATATAGGTTCCGTCTTCAATAGAATTCTCTACAAAAATAAATTCTGTGATTGTCGCCAATGTTCGTTTCTTGCCTTCTAATTGCCAGAAAGCATTGTGGGCCAGAAGTGCACCATTGTCTTTTTCTTTATCAACGGAGGGGAGGTCTATCAGCAAATGATTTATCCCTTTATCTACTAAATATTGAGCAGTTTCTTCTAATAGATAAGGTGGATTGGTATCAGAATATTTCTTAGATAATTTTTCTTTTAGATTAGGCAAGGTTCGAATGACAAGGGCTTCGCATTTTTTATTTCCAATTACATATTGAATTTGCTTTCTGGAGACCACAAAATCATTCTGATACTTTTCAGGGGCTATGGTTACAAGCTCGGCAAGGAAAAAGTAGTTAGTAAGTTGTTTATTTATGGAATATCCTTCTTTCGTGATATGACCCAGGCATTCTGTATGTGTCACATGTGCATGAGGATTAAAACTGATGTCGTTAAAATTGACTGATGCTCCTTCTGAAACTTTACCAATAAATCCTTCCTCCGTATGTGGCTCTATCAAAGGTGCATCCAGGTTCCAGGCCCTGACATTAGATTCATTCCCTTTCAAAGAAATTGAAATATCCATAGGTTTTGAAAGATCTATCTGATAGTCCCCACTCTTGTGTTTTATATGTGCCAGCATAAGTCTTAAGGTAAGAATCTTAGTTCAATTTAATCATAAATAAATCACTTGCGATACCGTCGCATAAAAACTTTCCTTTTTTGGTAACACATAACATATCCCTATCGGTAAAGAGTAATCCCCCTTTAATATATTTATCCGATTGCTCCAAAAGGTATTCATAATACGAGTTTCCGAATTCTGTTTGAATTTTTATAAGAGAGATCCCCCAAATCGTTCGAAGGCCAGTCATGACATATTCGTTATATCTGTCTGTAATAGTTAGTGTTTCTTCTTCCAATGGAAGGATTTCGTGATTAATTGATTTTATATATTTTGAATTATTCCTGATATTCCATCCCCTTTTCTTGCCTTCATAGGAATGTGCGGAGGGTCCTATAC
>JABDPH010000505.1 GCA_013042925.1 Eudoraea sp. | reverse complement strand
CCAGGTTTTTATACCCATTATCGAGGGCTTTTTCCAAATAATCAATCGCTTCAATTTTTCGGTCTTGAACCGCCATTAATTGTGCAAATTCGAAGTACATTGGGGGCTCCATATCCAAGGCCTTTTTCCCAATATTCCAGCCCCCTTCTTTATCGCCCAATTTTGTGCGTACAATACCATTATAAATGTATGATTTTTGATCATCCGGATTGGTGACCAACCACGTTTCGGCTATTTCTTTGTATTTAAGAAAATGCGCTCTGGCCAATTCATGTTTGTCTAAGGCATTATAATTTACTCCGAGATCGTAATTTGCAGAATATTCATGGGGATTTTCTCGAAGTAACGTCTCTAGAACTTTAATGGCTTCAGTATATTTCCCTTGTAGCCTATAGACATGCGCCAATCGGTATTGATTCATCGAAAAATTTGAGTTAAGTTCCTGTGCTTTTAGATAAGCCGCTTCTGCTTTCTGAAGTTCATTTAAGCCTACATGTACTGAACCAAGATAAAAATAACCCCAGGGATTATCGGGGGCATTTTTGATCATGCGATTAGACCATGTCATGGCAGAATCTATTTGTGCATAATAATCCAGATATATCCAGATTATTCCGCTATTGGTAAGCATCATATATGGATTGATCTTAAGCGCCATTTTATATTCATCCAAAGCGCTATCATACTTTCCCTGATTTTGTAAATACCAGCCCAGGTTATTGTGTGCCACTGGATCATCAGGATATAATCCAAGGCGTTTTTCAGTATATCCGATTCCCTTTTCCAGATCATTTTCAACATTCACAGCATAAAAAGCAAGAATGCCAAATTTTTCCCGGTCAGTAAGATTATCAATGGATACAATAGCTTTATCGAGCCATTTTCGCCCCTCGTCCCGGTCAAATTTTTCATATAGAATATTCCCGAGGGAAGCCTTCGCGGCAGTAAAATTACTATCAAGTCGAATGGCATTCTCATAATGACTCCTGGCTTTTTTAAAGTCGAGTCGAAGATGACTTTCAATTCCAAGCGAATACTGCTTTAGAGCCTCTAATGAAGAAGTAGTAGCTTCTTTAAGTGGTTTGCTATGATTGGAGATCATGATTCTTGATTCTCCAAGGCGTCGTCGTAACTTTCTGCTTAACTGTTCCAGTTTTCCAATGATTTCATCTTGGCTATTGGCATAAAGAACTTCAGACTTTAGGATATTGGCCGTTTGTGCTTCCTGGATTCTGGCAGTAAGGATGTACTGGCTGCCCACCCTGCTAATAGTTGGAACCACAAAAATTTGTATACCTTCTCGAATGGCAATTTCCCTGCCGATTTCTTCATCAATACCTGTACTGCTTTCCCTTTCCATTCGCTTTAAAGTCGCAATCATCCGCCGTCTGGTCAGTACATTTAGATAGCGTGATTGGTTGACACTCAGAATAAAAGCTGTATTTAGCGAGTGGTCTAAGATTGTTTCATCTGTCAAATTTTCAAAATCTGTAATGACAATCCAATCGCGTTCTGTAAAGGGAATAGTTGTGGTACCATAGAGAAAAAAAATAGTGGCAACGACCCCGATTGCCAAAATAATAACAGATATTGTTTTAAGCAGTTGTATGAGCAGAGGTCTCCCTAGCAATTTATTTTTTTCTGAATACACCGCAGATGCATCGGTAGCAGGTAGTTCTTCACTCAGTACGTTATATATTTTTACTTGCTCATTTACATTTTTAAAGTATTTTTCTTCTAAAAATTGGGTATGTATATCGGCCTTATTTTTTACGTCCCTGTAAACAGGCTCAGTAATGTAAATGCTTCCTACTTCTGCAGATGCCTGTAAGCGGGAGGCTATATTAACACCGTCACCAAATACATCCGAATCCTCAAATACCAATTCGCCTTCATGGATGCCTATTCTTAGAGGTATGTTCTGTTCCTTGCTTGCTATCTGAATTTCTATGGCATAGCGCACGGCATCTGACCCAAGATCAAAACTGATCAACATACCATCTCCCATTTCTTTGATTAGTACTCCATTATATTTCTTGAGTAGCCCGGTATGTATATTACGGTTTTTCTGGAGCATCTCAAATGCACGCTTCTCATCTGACCCCATCAAGGCAGTATAACCTGCGATGTCAGTAAACAT
>JABDPH010000501.1 GCA_013042925.1 Eudoraea sp. | reverse complement strand
GAGATATGCTTTTCACCCAGGGTAATGACATTACCAGGCTCCAGTGTGCATTTGTTGACACGCCCGAGGTAGCTAAGATTACAGAATTTATTGGATCGCAACGTGCCTACCCCGAGGCTCATTTATTACCTGAATATGTAGGTGATGATTCTGGCACAGGTATTGATTATGATATTGCTGACCGGGATGCGATGTTCAGGGAGGCTGCGGAGGTAATAGTAAATGCTCAGCAAGGTTCTGCTTCTCTTATACAACGCAAGTTAAAATTGGGGTACAACAGAGCCGGTAGAATAATAGACCAATTAGAAGCAGCCGGAATTGTCGGACCCTTCGAAGGCAGTAAAGCAAGGCAGGTATTAGTTTCAGATATTTATGCTTTGGATCAGTTATTAAGTAATGAAATAAAATAAAAATGAAATATTCAATTCTTATCGCGGCATTTCTCTTAACTACCATAGTTGCCCAGGCCCAATCATCAGATAAGGCCAAAGCGCTTCTGGATGAAGTCTATTCGAAAGTTATGAGCTATGATAATATCGAGGTAAATTTCAAATTTGCCTTGCATAATGCGGAGGCAGATGTAGATCAGGAGACCCGGGGAGATGTTACACTGGCAGGCGAAAAGTACCTGTTTAATTATCTCGGGGCACAACAATTATTCGATGGCACTAAAGTTTACACCATTGTACCGGAAAATGAAGAAGTTACTATTGAAGATAAAACTGAGGGTGAAAACACAATAACACCTTCCAAAATGTTGACTTTTTATAAAACAGGGCATAATTACGAATGGGACATATTGCAGAATGTTCAGGGCAGGAAAATTCAGTTTGTGAAGCTTGTTCCTATTGATACAAACTCTGAAATTGCTTCAATTCTGCTGGGCATAGATGTGGAAACCAAACATATTTATAAACTAATTGAAACCGGTAAGAATGGCACTGTAACTACGATTACTGTTAATTCTTTTAAAACTGACCAGCCATTATCAAAAACCTTATTTACTTTTGATGAAAGCAAGTACAAAGAAGAAGGGTACTACATCATAAGAAACTAGTCCATTGCGCATTTTAGATAAGTACATTTTAAATCAATTTCTCTATAATTTTTTTAGTTCGTTCCTGATATTGATGTTTATCTTCATATTTCAGACGATTTGGCTATTCATAGATGATTTGGCAGGTAAAGGGCTGGACATAATAATAATCGGTAAATTTCTTTTTTACTTGTTGCCGAACCTTACCGAAAAAGTACTACCCCTTACGGTACTGCTCTCTTCGATATTGACTTTTGGTTCTTTTGCTGAGAATTATGAATTTGCCGCAATGAAGGCTTCGGGGATTTCCCTGCAGCGTGCAATGTTACCTTTGATAATTTTGGTGACAATACTAGGTGGGATAGCCTTTTTCTTTGCAAATAGCGTTATTCCTGCTTCTGAGCAAAAAATATATAACCTTAGAAGAAACATTGCAAAAGTTAAACCGGCAGCTGTTATTGTAGAAGGCGTGTTTAGTGATGTTGAGGGATTTAATATTAAAGTGGATCAAAAGTATGGTGAGAATGATAAATACCTGAAGGATGTAGTTATACACAAAAAGACAAATCTTGAGAAAAACAATACCGTAATTAAGGCCAAAACCGGAGAACTAAGAAGCAGTCAAGGGTCTGATATTATACAATTGGTCCTTTCTGATGGTCATTACTATGAAGAAATTGTTGCTAAAAGTGGTTCGGGCAAGGATAAATCTCCATTTGCACGATCTGCTTTTGAGACCTATACCATAAATATTGAAATCCCACAGAACGAACAGGATCTGGAAGAAGAACGTAATGTGCGGACCGATAAAATGAAAAATATATCAAGGCTCAACAAGGATATAGACTCGTTAAAAGAAAACAACTTAAAAATAGTTGCTGCTTTTTCTAAAAATATAACCAATAGAATGGGTGCATTTCTTCCGCCAATCCCGGCTGATACTACATTAAAAAGTAAACAGCCAAAAACTGCTTTGGATACCATTATCAGTAACAAAAAAAAGGAAATAGTATCCGTAAAGAAAGACACAATCTATACAGGTAACGCACTGGATCTTTACAAGGATTACAGAAAAATCCATATTGTTACTGCCGCAAAAAATGCAATCTCCAATATCTTAAATTCCGTTTTGGGAAAAAAGGAAGAATTGCAACGGAGATATAAGATATATAACATGCATATCCTGTCTTTGCATAAAAAATTCGCACTGGCACTTTCCTGCATTATTCTGTTTTTTGTGGGTGCCCCGTTAGGTGCCATTATTCGCAAGGGCGGTCTTGGTTTACCAATGGTTATTGCAATTACGCTCTTTTTAACCTATTATTTTATCGGAGTATTTGCAGGAAATTATGCAAAAGAAGGAAATATTCATCCCATTTTTGGAGCATGGCTTTCTACGTTAATAATGTTACCTTTGGGCGTTTATTTAACCAAAAGAGCTACGGCAGACAGGGGATTAATGGATTTTGGTCATGTAATAGAAAAAATAAAAGATTTTTTTAAAAGGAAATTTAAAGTTAAGTCGTCATGATTGCAACTATGGAAGATAAGATTCAATTAAATACTATTGAAGAAGCCATTACCGATATTCGAAATGGAAAGGTTATAATAGTAGTAGATGATGAAAACCGTGAGAATGAAGGCGATTTTATAGCCGCTGCCGAAGCGGTTACACCCGAAATGATTAATTTCATGTCTAAGCACGGACGCGGACTTATTTGTGCTCCACTTACAGAAGAGCGCTGCGAGAATTTAGATCTGTCAATGATGGTTGAGAACAATACGGTCTTACATCATACACAATTTACAGTATCTGTAGATTTAATAGGACATGGTTGTACTACGGGGATTTCTGTCCAGGACAGGGCAAAAACAATAAAGGCTCTTGTAAATAACACTACCAAGCCCCATGATTTGGGAAGACCAGGACATATATTCCCTTTACGTGCAAAAAATGGCGGGGTCTTAAGAAGAACCGGACATACTGAAGCTGCTGTAGATTTTGCAAGATTAGCTGGTTTTGAACCGGCTGGGATTCTGGTTGAGATATTAAATGAAGATGGCACTATGGCCCGGTTACCTCATCTTGTGGAAGTTGCAAGAAAGTTTGATCTTAAACTGGTCTCTATTGAAGATTTGGTTGCTTATAGAATGAGACATGATAGCCTAATTGACAAAAAAGAAGAGTTTGAAGTAGAGACCCGCTTCGGACACTTTACATTACATGCATATCAGCAGACTACCAATGAACAGGTTCATCTGGCGCTAACAAAAGGTAGCTGGGAGCTAGACGATCCGGTGCTTACGAGAATAAACTCTACTTTGGTAAATAATGACATCCTTGGAACACTTACCCATAACGCGGACAAGAAATTGGATGACATGTTTAAAGCCCTTAATGAAGCAGGTAAGGGAGCCATTGTATTTATAAATCAACAAAGCCAGTCCTATAATCTTCTTAAACGCTTGAAAGGATTGCAGGAAAATCAGAAAAATGGAATTATAAAGGCTCCCAAAATAGAAATGGATACCCGTGATTTTGGCATTGGAGCACAAATCCTTCACGATTTGAATATTACGAAAATGCGACTTATGACCAATAGCGATCAGGCCAAAAGGGTTGGTATCGTTGGTTATGGCCTAGAGATTGTAGATTATTCTCCCTATTAAATAAGGCCTATAATTGGTTTTTTATTATTGTCGCCATCTGTTCAGCTCGTTTGGCCACTTCACCTTCGCCCCAGCTAAGTTTCACAAGGCAAGATATAGTTCTGCCCATCCAATGATCCGATTGTTTAAAATGACCATCAGGAAAATTGGGCATCCCTTCAAGGACATCTTTTGCAACTGGTGCCAATGAAGTTAAATTCTTCAGATGATCCCATTTCTTATAATAATGCCAATTGTTATTATACCAATAAAAACAAGCATCAATACCTCCGGCACCCAAAGCAGCATGGGCTTTTTGGGTTATATCCTCAGATGGCAGGTAAAAATTCAAAAATGAATAATTCTCTACCCCACCCTCAGGAACTCTCCTGAAACTCACTCCGTCTATAGGCTCCAGGGCATCTCTTAATATGGTATAATTTTGCTTCTGTATTGTAAGAAAGTCATCCAGGCGATCAATTTGAGCTAATCCAACCGCAGCGTGTAATTCAGATATCCGGTAATTAAAACCAAGAAAAGGATGGCTTTCTGCTCCCCTGTCGTTTCCTACATGATCGTGGCCATGATCTGAATAATGATCCGCATTCTTATAAAAAGTTTCATTATTGGTGATGAGGGCGCCACCTTCACCACAGGTTATTGTTTTTACATAATCAAATGAAAAACAACCGAGGTCTCCAATACTACCCAATGGTTTCCCATTATAGCTTCCTCCTATGGCCTGGCATGCATCTTCAAGCAAAATAAGTTTATGCCTGTCACAAATATCCTTTAGGGCACCTAAATCGGCCATGGACCCACACATATGTACCGGCATAATAACCTTGGTATTTGGACCAATAGCTTTCTCAACAGCCTTGGGATCTAAAGTAAGCGTATCGTCAATATCAACCATTACAGGTATTGCACCTAAAGCGAGGATAGATTCAAAACTGGCCACAAATGTGAAACTGGGGATAATAACTTCATCCCCCGCTCCTATTCCCGCACTGGCCAGCGCAACGGTTAAGGCAGCCGTGCCACTACTCACTAATTGTGCGTGATTTGTTTGCATACGTTTGGCTAATTTCTTTTCAAGCTCCCTGGCTTTCCAGTGACCGTTCCGCATGCCGTCAAATCCGTAGCGCATAAGTACTCCGGAATCTAAAACGTCCTTGACTTCATTTCTTTCTTTATCTCCAAATAGTTCAAAACCTGGCATAGTGATCGTT
>JABDPH010000500.1 GCA_013042925.1 Eudoraea sp. | reverse complement strand
TAAACTTAAGACCGAGCATACTTATCCCAATTCCATAAAGTGTATAAATTATATCCAGCCAATTCAATGAAGACTTACTCATTTCAATGGAAGAATTTGCAGTAAAGGAATTAGATGCAGTAATGGGTATGGCCGCGACTTCTATATATGTATTAATTATGATAAAAGGACAAAAAAAGGCGGCAATTACCCCGATGATTAAGAAATGTCGGTTTACCCTGAAGAAGGTTTCCTTTTTTAGAAAAACCTGGTAAACTAAATAAAACAGCATGAGTATTCCCGAAGCTTTTAAAAGGTATATCATCAATGTCTCCATCTATTTTTCTTTTTCAATTAGTTGTATAATTTCCCTGAGTTCTTCAATGGATATTTTTTGCTCCTTCGCAAAAAATGATACCATACTTTTATATGAATTGTCGTAATAATCTGCAATGGTGTTAGAGATAAAGCGTTTTCTGTAGGCTTCTTTGGTAACTAAAGGATAATATCTGTGGGTATTCCCAAATGCTTCATGGGCCACGTATTTTTTGTCTTCCAAATTACGTACTATAGTAGATAAGGTATTGTAATGAGGCTTATCGCCTTTTAATTCGGCCCTGATCTCCTTCACAAATGCCCTTTCTAATCTCCATAGGATCTTCATTATTTCCTCTTCCTTATTAGTCAGTTTTTGCATCATTTTACTAGTTTAGATCAAACATATTACTAATAATTTAGTTAAACAACTATATTTGTAGTTATTTAACTATATTTTAAGTTTTATACAATTGATAATCCAATATGCTATCTTTTATTATAGGTTTATCTGCTATTGTATTTAACCCAAAAGGAGTATTTATTTTAATGATATACCTGTCGCCGTTCCCCACCTAATTCTGCTATATTTGCCAAAAGGTTTCGGATGCTCAATTTATTGTTTATTGCAGTTGGTTTGACTTTATTAATATTAGGTGGTAACTGGTTGCTAAAGTCGGCCGTGGCCTTCTCATTGAGACTAAATATATCCAGGATTATTATTGGCATGACCATAGTATCCTTTGCAACTTCTGCACCGGAACTTATAGTAAGTATAAATGCGGCATTAGAAGGTTTTCCGGACCTGGCACTTAGTAATGTTGTAGGATCCAATATTGCTAACCTCGGTTTAGTATTGGCGATTATTATTTTATTGGGTAGTATTGATGTTCGCAAGGCCTTTTATATAACGGACTGGCCTGTAATGATGGCTGCATCACTTTTGTTTTTTGGTTTTATCTATTTTGATGGTATTCTTCAGCCCTATGAAGGAGGAATCATGGTACTTTTTCTTTTTCTGTTTTTAATTTTTTTGCTTCGCTTTCAGAAAACAGCGATAGTAGATGATGTCCACGAAGATGACAAACCATTACCGCTATATAAGGCTGTACTCTTCATGGGAATAGGTGGTTTCGCACTCTGGGGCGGGGCAGAGTTGCTCGTAAAAGGCGCTGTAGGGATGGCTACTTTTTATGAGGTAAGTGAACGAGTTATCGGGATAACTGTGGTCTCGGTAGGTACAAGTATCCCTGAGCTGGCTGCTTCTATAATTGCCATAATTAAAAAAGAAAAAGCAATTTCCGTGGGAAACTTAATAGGATCTAACATTTTTAATTTGCTCGCAGTTTTAGGTATTACCTCAATGATATCACCAATTTATGTCATAGATCAGGGTCTTCTAAACAGTGATATATGGTGGATGCTTGGCATTTCATTTGTTATTCTACCTTTAGTCTTCTTTCCTAAAGGCTTGCGACTTGGCTGGCGCGATGGACTTATATTGTTATCTTTTTATACGGTCTTTTTGTATTTTACATTGTTTTAGGTTGAAGTAAAGGTTACTCGTGAGCCAAAAAAACCGCCTTTAGGAATTAAAGGCGGCTTAGTAAAAATTATGCGAAGAATTAGTTCGCTACAGCTTCAATATTTGCTGATTTAACAGTTTTAATAATTCTTCCTGCAATCTTGTATGGGTCACCATTAGAAGCAGGGCGTCTGTCTTCGAGCCATCCTTTCCAACCTTTTTCAACGGTTATAATCGGAATTCGGATAGAAGCACCTCTGTCTGATACACCATAACTGAAATCTTTAATAGACGCTGTTTCATGAAGGCCTGTAAGCCTTTCGTCATTAAAAGCACCATAAACGTCTATATGATCAATTGCAACAGGTCTGAAGGCTTCACAAATTTGTTCATAAATTTCTTTAGAACCACATGTTCTTAAAGTCGTATTTGAAAAGTTTGCGTGCATTCCGCTACCATTCCAATCTCCCTTAACAGGTTTTGGATGTAATTCAATATAATAGCCATATTTCTCTGTGAGGCGATTCAACAAATAACGAGCAATCCATATCTC
>JABDPH010000173.1 GCA_013042925.1 Eudoraea sp. | reverse complement strand
GTTGTTTCCCATAATATGGAAACAGTAAAAAGGCTTACCCGCGAAGTGCGGATACAAGCAAAATATGAGCGTAGCTTAAATGTACTTAGTTACTTAAAAGAACATGGTGTTAAACGCACTAAATCTGGAATTATGTTAGGTCTTGGTGAACAAGAATCAGAAGTTATTGAAACCATGGAAGATCTCAGAAAAGCTAAGGTTGATGTGCTTACAATAGGGCAATATCTTCAACCTTCTAAAAGGCACTTGCCGGTAAAAGAGTTTATCATACCAGAGCAATTTGCTAAATATGAGGAATTAGGAAAAAATATGGGATTCAGGCATGTTGAAAGTGGAGCTTTGGTTAGATCTTCATATAAAGCGCATAAACATATTCATTAAAATAGTATTTACCCTATATAGGGCAAAGGTTTCTAAATAAGCTATGAAGTTTTAGCAGGAATTTCCACTTATAAATTGTGGGTTTGGAAATGGATTATATTGTTAAAAAAGCAGTGATTATTCTCTAAATAAACAATATTTTTAACAGAATTTCCTGAAATGAACCAAAAAACAGGACTTTTTATAAGAAATAACCTATAGTTTCTGTTTTAGCAAACAATAGTTGCTTATCCTGGACGTTTGAATTTACAGTAAGGTTTATTAAAAAATTTAATAATTTTCGAAACATCAAAAAGTTAGGTAAGTAGATCAAAATTTAATGTATTAACTTAATTACCTGAATTGATAAAAAGTGGTTTGAAATTACTTTTCCAACATATTAGAATTCTTAAGGTATTGCTCATATTTATGTGCTTGTCCTATACTCCTGTTGTCCTGGCCCAGGAACGAACAAATCAGGTAGATGGTTTGGAAACTTTCTTTAATGAAACCAGAACCTATAAAAATCAGAACAAAATAAATCTTGCCCTTGAATCCCTGGACAAAGCTGCTGCTTTGGCAGAAGAAACAGAAGATGAAAAAGCTCTGGTTGATTGTTATCACAAATTTGCCCTGCTTTACATGGAAATGGACAAAAGAGAAACTACTCTTTTTTATTGGGATCGTGCGACAGTTTTGTTGAACGACCTGGAATATCCATATGGCCAAGCAGTTCATAAATTCATTGAGTCTATTTTACTCTACGACAGCGGCAACAACTTCCAGGCAATTTTCATGCTAAATGAATCTAAGCAGCTTACCAATGACCGTAATCTTCTCAACAACATATTGCTATTAGAGGCCAATATTTATCTAAGCATAGAAAAATATGACAGCGCAGCCTTAAACTTCAATTCTCTTGTAGTAAATAATGATGTTTTTGAAAAAGAATCCTTAATGGTAAAATCACACCTGGGATTGGCCAGGTTATATCTGAATACTCAGGATTTCGAAGAGAGTATTAAAAATGGGATTAGCGCATTAGAAATTGCGGAGGCAAATAACTTCTCAAGGGAGGTATTTGAGGCTAATGAAATATTGGGACAAGCCTATGAAAAAAGCAAAAGGTATAATCTTTCTCTTGTGCATAACAGAAATTTGTTAAATCTAAAGGATTCTGTTTTCACCATAGAAAAAGTTAAGGCCGAAGCGAAAACTGCAGATAGGATTCAATTTGAATTTATGTCTGAAGAAATTAAACGCCAGGATACCAAAATAGAGGAATTAAATGAATCCCGTAACAGATCTGAGATTACCGCGATCCTGACCTCAGCTTTTTTGACGATAATTTCATTATTGGCGGTATCGCTATTTAGGAATAATCAGATAAAGCTAAAGACCAATGATCTTTTACAGACTAAAAACAGGGAGCTTCAAACAGCCAGAGATGCTGCTGTTCAGGCTATGGAAGCTAAAACTAATTTTCTGTCTACAGTGAGTCATGAATTGAGAACCCCTCTATATGCCGTTACTGGTTTGGCTCACTTATTATTGGAGGAGAATCCAAGCGAAAGTCAAAAAGAACATCTGAAGTCTTTAAAATTTTCAGGAGATTACCTGCTTAATTTTATAAACGACATACTGCAGATAAACAAAATAGACGCGGACAAATTGGAGCCTCTAAACATGGAGTTTAATTTGAAAAAGGTACTTGCAGATGTTATAAGCTCATTGCAACAAAGTGCTAAGGAAAATAATACAAAAATTACCTTGGTTTATGATGAAGAAATTCCCAAGCATTTAATGAGCGACCCGCTTAAATTATCTCAAATATTTATGAACCTTGTAGGTAATGCTTTAAAATTTACGAAGAATGGAGAAGTAAATGTGATTGCGAAACTTATGAAAAAGGAAGAAGAAGAGGTGACTATATATTTTGAAGTTAAAGATAATGGTATAGGCATTTCAAATGAACAACAACAGAATATCTTTGATAGCTTTGAACAGGGCTCAATTCAGATTAACAGGGAATATGGAGGCACTGGCCTTGGGCTTACCATAGTTAAGAGTCTGTTGGGTCTATTTGACAGTAAAATTCAGCTGCAAAGTACTTTGGGTCAGGGCAGTTCATTTTTCTTTGAACTTGATCTAAAAAGTAAAGACAGTGTCGTTGATGACATTGCATTTGAGATAGACCAAAAAGACTATGATTTAAATGGGCTACATGTTTTGGTTGTTGAAGACAACAAGATAAATCAGGTGATCACCAAAAAAATGTTGAATAAAAGAGGGATTAGTTGTGAGATTGCCAGTAATGGAAACACTGCAGTAGAAATGGCTAATACAAGTCAATATGATGGGATACTTATGGATATCCATATGCCCGGAATCAGCGGAGTTGAAGCAACAATTCAGATTAGAAAATTTGATACAGACACCCCAATTATAGCGCTTACTGCTATATCTCTGGATGACAGCTTAGAAAGTTTTTATGCCGCGGGATGTAATGACGTAGTTACTAAACCTTTTAAACCGGAGGTATTCTATCAAAAAATTGGCGAAAACATCCTGGAACATAAATCAAAGAAATCAGTTACTTAAGTTCTCAAGGCTTTTTTTAATGACTTCCTTCCCCTCCCCTAAAAA
>JABDPH010000497.1 GCA_013042925.1 Eudoraea sp. | reverse complement strand
ATGTTTCGCTCCCCTTTATAATCCATCAAAGGAACACCGAACCCGCAAGAATTCTGGACTAGCTTTATTTTCATATCAATTAATTGCCTGCTGCCCGCTATTTCAGGAAATAGTCCAATATGCTCATTCCAAAAGTCATCTCGTTTGTGGAATGTCTTTGCTTCGCCATACAGACGTAAAATCATTGGTTTCCCTTCAAATGCACAAAACATAATAGTCATCCTATTGTCGTATTGCAAATGGGTAGCGGTTTCGTTCCCACTTCCGGTAAGGTTTAACCAAAGAATATTGCTGTTATCTATAATTCTAAATGAATCCATTCCTTTAGGAGATAGGTTAATAGATCCATCTTTCATGGCAGTGGCTAAAAAAAATAGTTTTTGTTTAGATATAAAATCTATGTGTGCTGAGTTCAAACTTTCAAAACGCTTCCCCATGCAAATTTGTTTTAAGTTTTTACCATCTGATTATGGCACTTCCCCATGTAAATCCGCTCCCAAAGGCAGCCAATACTACAAGGTCTCCTTCTTTAATTTTACCCTGCTCCCATGCTTCGGTGAGGGCTATGGGAATAGAAGCCGCCGTGGTATTGCCGTATTTCATAATATTATTGTAAACCTGGTCATCTCCCAACCTCATCTTGTGCTGAATAAATTGGGAAATTCTCAAATTAGCCTGATGGGGAATTAGCATATCAATATCCTTTGGTTCAAGGTTATTGGCCTTTAACCCTTCCATAATCACCTCACTAAAACGAACTACGGCATTTTTAAAAACAAACTGCCCGTTCATATAAGGAAAGTAAGATTCGTCATCAGGATTGTTGTCTTTTATTATATCCAAGACCCATCTTTTTCCCATTCCCGGAGCAATTAAGGAAAGTTCTTCCGCATGCTCACCTTCTGAATGCAAATGTGTAGATAAAATTCCTTTAGAATTATCCTCCTCTCTGGAAAGAACAACGGCGCCCGCACCGTCTCCAAAAATTACCGAAACTCCCCTACCCCGCGTGGTCATATCAAGGCCGCCAGAATGTAATTCTGAACCTATTACAAGCACGTTTTTATACATCCCACTCTTGATATACTGATCTGCAAGGGAAATTCCATAAACAAAGCCGGAACATTGATTTCTTATATCTATTGCTCCTACAGTTTTTATTCCCAGATCTCGTTGTGCCAATACGCCCGGTCCGGGGAAGTAATAATCAGGGCTCAAAGTTGCAAATACTATAAAATCTATTTCGTCTTTATCTATCCCCGCCCGTTCAATGGCTATCCTGGCCGCCTTCACACCCATACTGGACGTAGTGTCTTCACCTTTTACAACATGTCTTCTTTCCTTTATTCCCGTTCTTTCCTGGATCCATTCGTCGTTGGTATCCATAAGTTCAGAGAGATCATCGTTAGTTACAACATTCTCGGGTACAAAATAACCCAGTCCAATAATTTTTGAATTATACATTACTTGGTTTGCGTGTTAGTTAATCTGAAAAGAATTGCCTGTACGTCTGGAAACAGTCGCTCAAGAAAAGTCATTCCTTAAATCTAAGATAACTAAAAAATAATTGATGATTTAACAAAGTTCCCGCACTAGGTTAAGTACTTGCGATATGAATTTACCTCAACATTTGCCTTAAGATCATGCAAGAGATTGAATAGTCCGAAAAAAGTTCTGTTAATATAGAGAAAATGCTTAGAGCCCCTGTTTCCATTCATTTTTCGAATATGTTCGTCTTTGGAATAACGTTCCCCAAGGGCAGCAATTCTTGACCAGAATTGCTCATTACCAAAATCAAAGAATTCATCGTGGAAAGGAGTTGTAAAAAGACCAAGCATTTCCTTAAATAAGGCTTTAAAAAATTTAACCTCTATTTCCGAATCTGAAGGAGACAGTATTTCTAAATCATATAACTTTTCCATGAAAATGGAGTCATTTTCAATATTCTCTTTACTAGCAAGTTCAAAATACGGTACATAAAATTCATCCGGGACTTGCTTTATACAACCAAAGTCAATTGCAACCAATGTTTCCTCTTTGCTAACCAGGAAGTTTCCAGGATGAGGGTCTGCGTGAACCTTTCTAAGCCCGTGTAACTGGAACATATAAAAATCCCAAAGAGCCTGACCTAATTTATTTCCTAATTCCGAATCAAAGTGCTGTTTAGTGAATTCACTTAAATGCCTCCCATGCATCCAATCCATGGTAAGTATTCGTTCACTCGATAGTTCTTTGTAATATTTGGGAAATTCTAAATTTGGGATTATTCGACAAGCTTTTGTTATTTCTTCACTTTGTATAAACTCAAGGCTATAATCGGTTTCTTCAAGAAGTTTAAGCTCTACTTCTTTAAAGTATTTATCAGAATCTTTTCCCTGAAGATTAAACATCCGTATAGCAATAGGTTTAACGATTGCCAAATCGCTGCTTATGCTCTCAGCTACACCGGGGTATTGTATTTTAACTGCCAGTTCCTTTCCGTTTTTGGTTGCTTTGTGCACCTGACCTATACTTGCGGCATTAATAGAGTTACGTTCAAAGGAATCAAAGATTTCTTCCGGGAATTTGTTTAAATACCTTTTAAAAGTTTTACGAACTAATGGAGCGGATAGAGGAGGTACTGAAAATTGAGCCAAAGAAAATTTTTCTACATATGCTGATGGCAGTAAATTCTTCTCCATACTAAGCATTTGTGCCACTTTCAGTGCACTACCCTTTAATGATTTGAGTCCATTGTAGATATCAGATGCATTGTCTTCATTCAGCTCCTCTTTATCGTGCTCGGGATTTACCAGTTTTTTACCGTAATACTTGACAAAATTTCCGCCTACTTTAACACCGGTTTTTACAAGTTTACCTGCCCTTTCAATTTTCCCAGTAGGAATTTTATCGAGTGTTTTCA
>JABDPH010000496.1 GCA_013042925.1 Eudoraea sp. | reverse complement strand
GTGTTTGCTTTAGCAGAAACAAAAGGGACTAGTGATTTTCCTTTCAATGGGAATAATGCCGTTCCATTAAATTCTGAAGGATAGTCTATGTTGGCTATTTCATATAAGGTAGGAGCAATGTCCATTACGGTTAAAAAGTTATCCGTGATTCTATTTTGCTTTACCACCATGGGGCCACTCATGATCATGGATGCTATAATACCTCCGTTAGTGGCATATTCCTTATAATATCTGAAGGGAGAAGAACCGGCTTCTGCCCATTGAGGACCATAAGAAATCAAAGAATTCGCTTCTCCCATGGTTTCAAAGTTGTTATTGAAATAGGGATTAATATAAGGTTTGATTCCAGGATTGTTGTAATAGTCTTCACCCGCTGCACCGTTGTCCGACATAAAAATTATCAGAGTATTTTCGTACTCCCCGATTTCCTTTAAATACTTTATGATACGGCCAATATTAACATCCAGATTATCAACCATGCCTGCATAAAGTTCCATTTTTCTTGATTCTCTTTTTTTCTCCGTCTCTGAAAGTGAATCCCATGATCTAACCGCAGGATGAGAAGGAGGCAAGACCGCATCCTCAGGGATCATCCCGGCCCTCTGAAGACTGAGTAACCTATCCTCTTTTAATTTTTCATAACCATCGTTATACCGGCCTTCATATTTTTTCCAATAGGCTTCATCAACTTGTAATGGCCAATGGGGTGAAGTATATGCTGCATAGGCAAAAAAAGGACGATTATCATCTTTATACTGATCTATATAGCCAATGAGTTTATCCGTATAAAGATCCGTTGAATATTCCCCATCAGGCCATTTTGCAGCTTTACCATCTTCCGTGTAATGCGAAACAGGAATACCTTTAAACAGCCCCTGGCTATTATAATGATTGCCAACACCTTCAAGGAGTACAAACGAACGTTCGAATCCTTTTTCATAAGGATTGGCGGACCTGCCAGTGCCCAGATGCCATTTACCAGCCATATAGGTATGGTAACCATCTTTTTTTAACAGGGCAGGTATTGTAGCAACCCTGTTTGTCAGATAACCCTCATAGCCAAAAACCTGTGCGCTTAAAGCCTGCCTTCCTACACCTGCAATATGGTTGTCATTCCCTGTTAGAAGCATTGCCCTCGTAGGAGCACACATAGGCGCCGTATGAAACCTGCTAAACCTAATACCATTTGATGCTAAACTATCAATATTGGGAGTGGCAATATCCCCTCCATAGCAACCCAGGTCTGCATATCCCAGATCATCTGCTACTAAGATTAAAATATTAGGTCTTGTATCTACCGTATCTATTGATGTTTTCTCAGAAGTTCCCGAACAGCCTGTAATCCCGATTAATACTAATAAAAATGTAAGAATAGAATTTGTATGGTTAAGTTTGAAAGTTAAATTATTTTTAATGAAGCCATAATAACTTCTAAAATTCACAAGTAGAAATGTAGATTGTTTTACGAGTTTGTTACGATTCATTATTTGACGTGACAGGTTCTTGTTTAGTACCCTAAGGTAAGGATTTATCATTTAGACGTTAATTATTCCTTTTAATAATAATTAGCTGATGAACCTTCGAAAAAGTTGTATAGAAAACTCGCAATGAGGAATGTTGCACTTTAGTATGGACTATCCCCAATAATTCAGTATTTTGTAACCTATTAAATCGCTTATGAAAGTATTATTTATTGGTGGCACAGGCAATATTAGCAGCGCTTCGAGCAGATTGGCTGCTTCAAAGGGGATAGCGTTATACCATCTGAACAGAGGAATTAATAAAATTGAAATAAAAGGGGTAAAAACTATTCTGGGCGACATAAACAATCCGGCTAGTTTATCAGAATTGGAAGGGCACAACTGGGATGTTGTAGTAAACTGGATTGCCTTTACACCAGAGGATATTGAAAGGGATATCGCTCTATTTAAAGGGAAAACCAAACAATATATTTTTATTAGTTCTGCATCTTGTTATCAGACACCATTGCGTTATCCGATTATTACCGAGTCTACACCGCTATCCAATAGTTTATGGGATTACTCCAACAATAAGATTAAATGTGAGGATAGATTAATGAAAGCATACAGAGAAGAGGAATTTCCAATAACGATTGTGCGGCCTTCATTGACTTATGACACAGTTATTCCCATAGCAATAGGCGGATTTAAGGAATATACTACAGCCGATCGAATTCTGAAAGGGAAGGAAATAATTATACACGGAGACGGGACATCATTGTGGACCGTGACACATTCTGATGATTTTGCACTTGGTTTTGTGGGATTATTGGGATTATCGCAGGCTATAGGCCATGCCTTTCATATTACTTCAGATGAAATTTTAAGCTGGAACATGATCTATGAAATCCTCGCGGATAGTCTGGGTTGCAAGGCAAAGGTTATCCATATTGCTTCAGATTTTATTTGCAAAATAGAACCATCGTATACCGGCACCTTACTCGCCGATAAAGCAGAGAGCGTCATTTTTGACAATACGAAGATAAAAACATTTGTCCCAGCTTTTAAAGCCACAATCCCTTTTGCAGAAGGAATAAAAAGAACCCTGCATTGGCTTGATGCAAACCCTCAAAAGAAAATTATAGACCCGGAGGAAAACAAACGGATTGAGAATATACTTAGCGCATATAAAATGATTGAATAAAATGGAATTTAACAATAACTAAAAAATTAAATTATGATAAAAAAAATAGCATTGGGAATTGTTCTCTTAGTATGTACGTTGGGGTTCGGTCAAAAAGAAATTTATGAATTCCGTGAATATGAGTTAAAGTTTGGAAAATCTGCTAAAGTCTTACATGACTATTTTGAAAAAGCTTTGATACCCGCTTTAAACAAACAGGGAATTAACAATATTGGAGCATTTGAAGAAATTGGCGACGCCATGCCAAAGAAGATTTATTTATTAATAGCCTATAATGATTTACCTGATTATCAGAAAGTATTAGGCAACCTCCAGGAGGATCAGGTTTTTCTGCAGGCGTCTGAAGCATATAGCAATACTTCACAGGAAGACTTTCCTGTG
Source organism: Eudoraea sp. (assembly GCA_013042925.1). Taxonomy (GTDB): domain Bacteria; phylum Bacteroidota; class Bacteroidia; order Flavobacteriales; family Flavobacteriaceae; genus Eudoraea. Next base: position 4,794 of record JABDPH010000496.1, on the reverse strand, counting down.
GAAAGATATGTTACCTCATTATTCACAGCATTTGATGGGCTGCCTAAACTAGTTAAACCAGCAGAGGGGTCCATGGTTTTTGAATTACGGACCTATGAGGCCTATAATGAAGACGCATTTCAACGCAAAGTAAAGATGTTTAATGAAAGTGAATTTAGCATTTTTGATGAAGTAGGCCTGCATTCGGTTTTTTTCGGGGAAAAAATTGCTGGTCCGCAAATGCCTTGCCTAACCTATTTGCTTGCGTTCAGGGATATGGCAGAACGCGATGCTAATTGGTCAAAATTTGGCCCCCACCCAGAATGGCAACGAATAGTAAAGCTACCGGAATATGCAAATACGGTTTCAAATATATACAGGGTGTTTTTAAAGCCGTTGTCCTATTCTCAGTTATAAAATTAGAAGGGCGCTTATAGAAAACTTTAAATCACCTTCTTGTTTGGTCATGATCTTCAGTTATGCCAATAGGATAAGTTTGTGACTTTTAACAGGTCTATCTGTTAAGTTTAAAGGTTTCAAGGTTTATATCATCCAGGCCAATATCATCAAACGGGAATTCTAATTGATCCTGAATGTTATAGAGAGAGATAAGTATAAACTCCGTTAGTATTACTATAAAATAGGTTATTCCCTGATTATTTTCCAATCCAACTTCATCTATAATGGTTGGGGCATATATCAATGGGAAGATATAGATAAATACAAGACAATAAGCCTTAAGGCTAATAGGCGTTCTGTGGGTGTTTATGGCGTGTAAATTTTCTATAGACTCGTGGAGATCTTTCATAAAACGAAATGTTCTGTCTTTTAAATTTTTAGACACAGTTTGATCGTTTGCTACGATAAACTTGAGCACCTTATCAATTATTTCATCCAGATCTTTTGTACTATCGGCATTGTTTTTTAGTTGATCCATAGTTTGCTCACTAATATTTAGTAAAATATCAGTCATCTCTTTTTTACTCTCCTCGCTAAGTTCCTTATTGCTCATAACAAAATAATGAACAGTCTTTAGCGCACTTCTGAATTTACTTAAATGTTGCAGGGCCTTTTCCCTTCGTCTGAAGGAACCTCGTATCGTAAAAACCAAGGGAAATATTATGGCAATACTTAGCATTGTAAGATCTACGTAAAAATTGAGATTAAATCTAAATGCCACAAACGTAACAACAGTAGAAATAATCAATACAATTATTGTTCTGTAATTTAATATGGAAAGGTAGCGTCCGATAGCTTAAAATTTATTATCTTATGAAAGTAAATCTAACTACAATCTCGTGAAAAAGCAAGCTATCTTTCTATTCCTTTCAATATGTCTTTTTATAACTGAAACAACTTTTTCACAAGAAATAGCTGCTACGGACCAGGATATTCAGGTCACAGAGCTCTTTAGCAAAAACGACCCAATACCTGTTAAGCTGCGATATTCCAACAAAATTTTAAGGAAAGAAACAAATGACAGTACATATATTGACAGTGAAATTAGCTACATGACCAGTGACGAATCCTGGAATACTTTAGAAGTAAGAATTAGGGCAAGAGGGAATTACAGAAGGGAAAATTGTTATTTCCCGCCTGTGAAGATGAAGATTAAAAAATCTGTTTCAGCCGGAACGCTATTTGAAGGCAATAAGAAACTAAAACTCGTACTTCCCTGCGTACTGCAAAATGACTACAACGATAAAGTTTTAAAGGAATATATAGCTTATAAGTTATATGAACTGGTATCTCCTTATCATTTTAAAACCAGATTATTAAATATTGATTTTACTGATGAAAAAGGGCAGAAAGTAAAAAATTTTATAGTAAAAGGGTTTTTTATAGAAGATATTGACAGAGTGAAAGACAGATGTGATGGTAAGCAAATTAAAAGATCTGTTCATCCCCTGCAGCAGAACGATCTTTGTTCCGTAAGAAATGATTTTTTTCAATTTATGATTGGCAATACTGATTATTCTTTGGCTTATCGCCACAATGAAAAGCTTTTATTCGTGGATGGTAATATTTTGCCTGTGCCTTATGATTTTGATATGTCCGGACTGGTAGATGCGAGCTACGCAGTGGTATCACAGGTTCAAGGAGAAGTGTTGAGTATTGAAGAAGTAACCCAAAGGTTATATAGGGGTTTTAAGCGTAATCCGGAGGTATATCAAACTGTAAGAAAAGAGTTTCTGAATAACAAAAGCAAAATGTTGACAATCATTAATGATTTGGAATCGAGCTTTGAGGATCCAAAGGAATTTTCCAAGGCAAGAAGATTTATTAATGAATTTTTTGAGGTTATAGCCAACGACAACACATACAGAAAGGAAATATTAGGGGTTGCAAGACTAAAATAGAATCTATATCCAGCTCTTTTTAGGTGCACCTCAGAACTTTCCAAATGCTCCCCTGAATTCTATCTTTTTACAACAGGCCTATTTTTACTCAAATAATTCTATTAATGGCTCCCCTGTAGTTCCGCTGGGATATGGTATGTTGAGCATTTGTGCTATGCTGGGGGCAATATCAACAACCGATACTTTTCTAAGGGACTTACCTTTGGGTACAGATTTCCCAAACCATAACATAGGAACGTGAGTATCGTACGCGTATCCCGTACCATGTGTCGTACCTTTATAATTTTGCATTGTTGTTCTCGGGTTCAGGCTCTGCACATATCCCGGTTTAAATATTAAAAGAACATCTCCCGATCTTTTAGCATGATAGCCATTCTGAAGCATTTGGTTCATACCATAACTATAGCTTTGTGATTGTAAATCGGAAGCAGTTAATGCGCCGGTAAACTCTTCAAGAGTTATAAGAAAATCTGCCACTTCACGTTGTACAGCACTTAGGGATAATTTTTTTTGCTTAATAACATCATGGTTTAAATAAACTGACTCTCCCTCGAAATTTTCAATCCATTGGTTTGTTCCATATTTAGAGTTCAAATGGCTTAGAAGCGCAACCTGATATTGATTTATGTTAACAATTCCTGCAGGTAGCTTGTTATCAGCCAAATATGACGCTACAGGAACGGACCCATGATCAGAAGTTAAAAACAATAAGTAATTTCCCGTACCAACAGTTGCATCCAATGACTTTAATAAATTTTCAATATCTCTGTCCAATCGTAATATCACATCTTCAAACTCAACAGACTGAGGGCCAAATGTATGCCCTATAACATCAGGAACAGAATAGCTAATATTAATAAAATCTGTAATATCATCTGCTCCCAGATTTTCACTTTTAATAGCTTCTATGGCAAAATCGGTTAATAAGGAATTCCCGGTGGGAGTAACCCAAATTAATTGAAACTCGGCCCCTATTTCTTTGTAACGCTCCCTCATACTTTTATAATCATATGGGAAAGTAGCACTGGTTTTGCCTGCAATAGCCCTTTCATAATTATTGTCATCCGGGGCACTCATCTTATAAGAATCTATTGGGTATAGTGTACTCCATGAATCGGTTAAATACGAATCAGATTTTTCTAATTTATTAAACTTATTAACCCAATCAGGCAACTCCTCCATATAGTATGAACTGCTTACAAAATAACCAGGACTGGCTTTCCAGTCATGCCAGTAAGCTGCATTAGCTGTATACCCCCCTGGCAAAATAGCACCACGGTCTTTTAGAGAAACACTGATTACTTTAGCCCTGAATCTGGAGTCCAATCTTAACTGATCCGTGATGGTAGTTGAAAGAAGATTTCTTGGAGAAGCACCATAGCTGTTGACATCAGCTGTTCCCACGATAAGTTCGTTCGTATCTCCAATATTAGTAATAGTCTGTTTTGAACTTCTCTGATACCATGTATTCCCTATTATGCCATGTATAGCAGGGGTTGTTCCGCTATATATGGATGCATGTCCGGCGGCAGTAACCGTTGGAATGTAATTGTAGTGGGTGTTTTTATAATTAAATCCTTCTCTTATAAGTCTTTTAAATCCACCGTTGGAAAACCTGTCCTGATATTTGTAAAGATGATCAAATCTCATCTGATCTACTACGACCCCAACAACCAGTTTAGGTTTATCCGACTGACTTTGCAGAATGTTTCCGTTTAAAACAAGCAGAAGGGCAATGGCTAGTACTCTAATCATATTACTGTTTATCTTTAAGTTTGAACATAATTGGCAAATAATGCCAGAAATCCTTTTCTCAAAGATAATCAGTTAAAATGTTAAAATTTATTAATTAGGGTAGATAAACTGTTCATTTTTTAAATACCCTGGTAGAATGAATATAGTTTTGGATTCATCCCTCCAACGGCATTCATTAGTTCTTCTGAAGGACTGCCGTAAATCTCAGGCAGAAAGTCAGATATTTGTAAAAGCCCGCCTAGCAACTCCCCAAGATTACCTATATGAGTTAGGAGTCCATTAGAATCTGCATAGGTTTCCCTTACCACACACTCATTACCACTTTCATTGAAATACCAGTCGTACTGGAAAGTTGAATCTTTTTCTTTTTCCTTTACTACATTCATGCATTGAACTGCAATGTTTTTAAATTCTTCTTCTTTACCTTCATGTATTAGAAATCTGGCAGTAAGCTGTAAGTTTCCCATAATTACTATGTTTTTGGTATTCGATTTATAGTATAATCTTCAAAATAAAATAGTTGAAATATGATCGTTAATATTCTCCAGTGGCTAGCCAATGGGCACATGCAGGTGAAAGTTTTTCATTCGCTATTTTTTCGTATTTCACAGATTCTTCTTCGGAGAGCAGATCTTTCCACCTGCCATTGGTGCCTTTATTAATAAAGGTTTTGGCACCGCCTTCCCAGAAAGCCCCTCCA
>JABDPH010000171.1 GCA_013042925.1 Eudoraea sp. | reverse complement strand
TAGCTCTATATGGTGGTGGACAACCAACAACTTGGACTGAAGTTCTATCACAAGAATATTACGATGACGTAGCCGAAAAGCTAAAAAGTAATTGATAATTATCAAAATTATTAAATCAAGACACTTGAACCAAAAAGCCAGCGTACAACACCAGATATGAAGTAATACTCCCTATCGGTCGTACTACTCATATCCAAACCGTGTGTAAGCTAGAAAAAAATAATAAAATAGAGATTAAATGAAACAAAACGGATCTGTTATAATTCCAACCATGAGATACAAAAATGCTCCAGCAGCAATTGAGTGGCTATGTAATGCTTTCGGATTTGAAAAACATTTGATCGTGCCTGGTGAAAATGAAACTATCGCTCATGCACAGTTAAATTTTGGTAATGCAATGATCATGTTAGGGTCTGAAAATGATAATGAATATGGTAAATTCATCAAGACACCAAAAGACCTAAATGGAATTAATACGCAAACCCCGTATATCATTGTTGAAGAAATCGATGACCATTATAGTCGGGCAATTGCAGCTGGAGCAAGAATAGCATTAGATATAAAAGACGAGGACTATGGTGGTCGTGGATACAGTTGTCAAGATCCAGAAGGGTACATATGGAATTTTGGTTCATACAATCCATGGACATAATGAAAAATAAGAAGCCTACACACAACAAAGGCTATGAAATCATTGATGCCCAGCCGGACAGCAATGCTTCATACACAAACACCTTGGCAAGCATTAATAATTAAGTAAATAAATAGGAAACAGTAATGATGAATTGGGAAGCTATCTCAGCAATAGGTCAAACAGTTGGAGCTTTAGCAGTATTGATTACTTTGATTTATCTGGCAATACAGCTAAAGCAAAATACTGCAGCAGTAGCCACATCAACTTATGAAAGTACGATGACTGGCTTTAACGATATAAATGTAGTAGTAGCAAGCCATCCTGAACTTGCCTCTCTACTTGATCGCGGATGTCAAAAACCAGATACACTTACATTAACAGAAATTGTTCAGTTTAATTTCATTCTTAGATGCTATGCAAATCAGTGGTGGAAACTTTTCAAGCTTTATAAGAGAGGTAACCTGCCGCCTGAAGAATGGAAAATATTTGCACAAGAAGCTTCTCAATTTTTTGAACAACCCGGTTGCAGACCTTTCCGTGATCAGAATTCACTCTTTGCAGATCTCTACTTAGAATTCGACAAATATAACACTGGAACTATTTCAGATTTTGGCTTTGGAATTGAAAATCAACCTGATGAGTAATTCATTAAAAATTTAATCCATTCGAGGATTACACACATGCCAACAAAGTAGATATCGGATTGCCAAATTTTGGCTAACTTTAAAATTTCCCCACCAAACAAAACTCAGACACTTCTGCCTTCAGAAAGGCAGGACTGAAAAATATGAAATAAGCATTATGGCAACGTGCCAAATAAAAAACCGTTGTTGAGCATAAAATCAAACTATTGAAATGAGAAGAACATCGACTACATTACTACTATTGACCCTATTTTTTCTTTTATCGTCACACGAACTATTTCTAAAGTCTGACAGCTATTTTTTTGAGAAAAACAGCCTGAAAGAACTTTACCTTTTTAACGGAACATTCGACAAAAGTGAAAATGTGATAACAAGAGATAGAATTATCGATCCAAAAATCCTTGGTCCTGATTACGATTTTAAACCCTCTCCGGATGATTTCTATGACAAAGGTAAAATCACCTTTTTAAAATTTAAAACAGGTAATGCCGGAACCTATGTAGCCGGGGTTTCAACAAAACCAAGAGCGATAGAACTCAGCGGAGAAGATTTTACTGCTTACCTGGAACACGAAGGTTTGACAGAGGTGATTTCGGATCGAAAAACCAAAGGGATTTCTAAACAGGTTGCCAATGAAAAATATTCCAAACATGTAAAAGCCATATTTCAGGTAGACGAAAAAAGAACAGACAACTTTGCAACTCAGCTAAATTACCCAATAGAATTTATTCCTCTAAAGAATCCTTATAGCCTTTCAGTTGGAGATGAAATGTCATTCAAACTTTTGTATTTGGGTGCGCCTCTTGGCAACCAAACGCTACATGTAAGCTCACGCAAGAATCCTGAAGAGAAAGGTAAAGAGGAGACTTCCCTAAGGACAAACAAAAAAGGAGAGGTCAGTTTTACAATCAGTAATGGCGGGCATTGGTATATTGCAACTATTCATATGCTCGAAAGTAATGAGGAGAATTATGACTATGAATCAAATTGGGCGACGCTGACTTTTGAAGTAAAATAACTCCATAACAACGTATACCGGCATTGGCAAATACCTGTTATACCAGACCGTTAATCTTCATTTAGACCAACTATTTAATAATGATCAAATTCTTCAGACGTATTAGACAACAATTGTTAACTGAAAACCCGCCTGACGGGTCACGGAGGGCAGGCAAGTTCAGCAAGTATCTTCTTTACGCAATAGGAGAAATAATCCTGGTCGTGATTGGAATTTTGATTGCTTTACAAATCAACAATTCCAACGAAGCTCGAAAATTACGTTACCAGGAATTGCATTATTTAGAAAACTTAAAAACAGACCTTAAATTAAATATCGCTGAATTAGACGAATACATAGCCGTTAGAAATTCAAGAATTGAATCTGCCAATAAGGTTTTAGAACATTTTGAAGGGAAGCCCTTAACAGATTTAAACGATTTTGCCTTTCATACCACCAATATTTATATCTGGCAGAAATTCTCTCAACACGATAACACATTCCAGGAACTTGTCAATTCAGGAAATTTAGCTTTAATATCAAATGATTCAATAAAAAATGGACTTCTGAATCTACAGGCTTTATATAAAAAATTGAAGAATGAAGAAGCACATTTCAGATATGATGCCGAAGAGTTGTTATATGAACCCTCCTATGGGGTATTAGATCTGAATCCTATTGTAAAAAACTTTACCTATCAGGTTACTAATGGACAAGCAGGTGAAAATGTCATTCTACCTAAAGCTAATTACGAGGCTATGCTAAAGGATATAAAACAAAAAAATGGCTTTGTCATGGCAGTTTATGAATTTACCGTAATGAATTCACAATTTAATGAAATGAAAAAAATGTGCAATTCAATAATTGAATTGATAGATGGAGAATTGAATCTTGGACTTAATAAATAATGAAAGGATAACAACCCAAATAACTCATACCCAAAATCGGTACGAGCTATACACGAACACGTCGAAGTCTATTAGATTAGAACTATTATTTCAAAGAATTAATTAAGATACAATATGACCACATTAGTAGTTGGCGCAACAGGCGCAACCGGAAAACATTTAGTGGATCAACTGCTAAATACCGGGCAAAAAGTAAAGATTATTGTTCGTTCACCTGAAAAATTACCAGAATCATGGAAAACCAACGACCAACTGTCCATCATCCAAGCTAACATATCAGATATTACCGAAGATGAAATGGCCGAATACATTCAAGGTTGTAATGCGATCGCTTCTTGTTTAGGTCATAATATGAATTGGAAAGGGCTATATGGAAAACCTCGAAAACTAGTTACTGACGCTGTCAGGCTCCTCTGTAATGCAATTAAAAAAAATGCACCAGATAAACCAGTGAAAATTGTTTTGATGAACACTTCTGGCAACCGTAACAGAGACTTAAATGAACCAATTTCAATTGGTCAAAGATTTGTAATAGCATTACTTAGATTATTGTTACCTCCACATGTGGATAATGAAAAAGCTGCTGATTATTTACGGACTAAGGTTGGTCAAAACCATAATTTAATTGAGTGGGTAGCTGTTCGTCCGGATGGTTTAGTAAACGAAGACAAGGTCACCGCATATGAAGTTTATCCCTCACCAATAAGAAGTGCGATTTTTAATGCCGGAACTGTAAGCAGAATTAATGTTGGTCATTTTATGGCTGAACTAATTACAGAATATGACTTATGGAATAAGTGGAAAGGACAAATGCCCGTAATATATAAGACTGCTCAAAAGAATAGTTAATGGTAAAATAAACAGCCTATAACAATGTGTAAAAACCGTTATAACGTTTCTTATACAAAACCGTTGTATGCAAATTAAAAACCAATGAAGAATTTGCAAATAAATACTAACCCGGCAGTTGAACTGGTTTTTAATAATTACCCTGATTCAGTTCGGAATAAAATGATGACCCTCCGGGAACTGGTTATTGAAACAGCCAAAGAAATTGAAGGAGTAACTAAACTGGAAGAAACACTCAAATGGGGAGAGCCCAGTTATTTGACTAAAAATGGAAGTACACTCAGAATGGACTGGAAATCAAAAAAGCCCGATCAATATGCTATGTACTTTAAATGTACAAGCCGACTGGTAGAGACTTTTAAGTTGATTTTCAAAGAGAATTTTGCCTATGAGGGGAATAGGGCAATTGTTTTTGGTATTGAAGATAAAATTCCAAAAGATGATTTAAAGCATTGTATTAAAGCAGCACTGACCTATCATAAGGTTAAACATTTACCAACTTTAGGAATTTGATAATAAACAGCTGATTACAACAACATAGCAGTCTTCTTTCCTGAGTTTTGACTCGCATGAAATTAATATTGGTATAAATTAAACTTTAATTTTTGTCTGATTCAATTTTATATCCAAGAAGGAAATAGCCATATCCAAAAGCAAATAAAAGATATAATGCCACATTTGTCCATCCAAGTGAATTGAAAATTCCTGAAATCTGAGCATGCAAGGCCAGCGTAAAAGCCAGGACATTTCCAAAAAAAAGCAATATGATTAGTGTTTTCAATATCCTGGAGCCTAGTTCATTGCGGCAGGACCATAATATAAGGCTCAGCTGAATAGTGCATATTCCAAATACCCTTGCGGTTAGAAGCCCGGTTGAATTCGTAGACGTGCCGTAAACAGTTAGCATCATTGCAGGTACAAGGAGAAATCCTAGTCCGAATAAAAACAACAAAATTGAATGTATTGAAATAAAAGTTTTAAGTTTCATTCCTGTGTTTATTAAAATTCTTTCTAATCAGACCCGGAAAAAGATTCTATTTGAGGATCAAAATTAATTCTGTAGTTTGTAAATAACATAAGGTGCCAGAGTGATCCAAATTAGAACAATGATCCAAACGCGTCCTTCAAAAATATTATAGTCGTTTAAAAGTCTGCCCCAGGAATGACCAGCAACATAATGCCCAAATAAAAATTCAAACACAACAGTTAGAACAAGCCAGAATAATCCAATATGAAATGCTTGTTGAGCTGAATTGGGTTTCCAGATTCTAAAAATAATTAACATGTAAATGCCAAATAGTATAACCAAGGTTGCAGTTGAGGCATGATGAGCATTTAATTCCTTAAGTCGCTTTGCAAAGAACTTCTCACGCATCAATCCGTTCGCAATTGCGATAAAAACCATAGGCACCCAGGCTATTAAATATTTCAACATAATTATGCTCGTTACAAATCTAAACTGTGATACAACACTCTATCCGAATTTAGCTCAATTAATTAGAAATTCAAACCACTATACTTTCAAATATACCATTCCAACTAGGCATCGCATTGCCTATAATCCAGTCAGGTATTATTCACTAACCGAAATTTGTTACTATAAAAAGGCTCGATTTCATTACCTTTACAAAAATTTTAAGCGTCTCTGAAAAAAGCGTTTTCCATATTGTTGATCATGGCAATAATGCTACCCAATTTGACAAAGATTGGGATATTAATTGACTTCAAAATCAATCAAGATTTTATTGCTAAAGTTCTATGTATCAACAAGGACGAACCAGTAACTACGTGCAATGGTAAATGCTATCTTTCTAAACAACTCAAAAAGGCCGAAGAACAAGAAAAAAAACAAGCCCCTTCGGATAAAGAAGAAAGAGTAGAAATTGTTTATTACTACCTCAAAAGTTCATTAGACGAAATAACTTTTTCCAACTGTTATTCCGTTAAACATAATCCTGGATATGGAAATGAATTTTACCATTTTTCTCTCATAGCCGATATTTACCACCCGCCAGAATTCAATTTGATTTAACGTTTTTGGGTACCAAAACCCTTAATTAGTGCATAGTCTGCTAAATATTTTAGTAGTGCTAAAGGGGTATGTCTTAGACTTACCCTAAGCTATTATTAAACCGTATGTCAAAATAAAAAAATGAATCTCAAACATATAATGGCAGTAGTTTTATCTCTGTTATTTACCAACTTATTTGCTCAGTCCGAGCCAAATCAAATCAGGTTATTAGACCTTGAAACAGCCATGCCAATAGTAGAAGCCACTTTTAAATATGGCTCACAAACAGGCATATCAGACAACAAGGGAGTCATTAGCTTTCGTTACGATGAAGAAAAAAACATGACCCTTTCACATATTAACTACGGTTCATGGATAATTGATGCCAACGCTCTGTTGAAGGCAATGGAACAAGAGGTGCATTATCGTCAAAAATTGACTATGAACCTTTATCCTGTCACTGTAATTGGAGTAAAAAAACAAAATGAACAACCAGATGAAAGCTTAAAAATTGAGTATTCTGACCGAATGGAACACGATGGTGCTCAAATTCTCAATCAATTGCCTGCTTTTAATAGTATTAGAAAAGGAGGTAATTATGGATTTGACCCTGTCTTTAGAGGTTTTAAGTATGACCAATTAAATGTGGTACTTAATGGTGCGCAAAGTACCACTGCTGCGTGCCCAAATAGAATGGACCCTCCGACAAGCCAAATGGCACCCAACATGATGGATAGAATTGAGGTCTTAAAAGGACCTTATGCACTTAGGTATGGAACTGGCTTTGGTGCAACCATTAACTTCATTCCTGCCAAGCTTCGTTTTACAAGTGAACCTGATATATACGGAAGGCTATCAACAGGTTACGAAAGTAATGGAGATATTCTAAGAGGAGAGAGTCAGCTAGGATTAAGCGGAGAAAAACACGATATCAGCTTATTTGCTTCTTGGTCACAGGGTAATGACTACAAAGCAGGAAACGGGGAAACTGTACAAGCAGATTTTCAACGTGGTAGTTTTGGGGCAGATTTAGGATTTAAGATTGCTTCAAACCAGCAGGTTCGTATATCTGCTCTGTATAACCGGGCAAGAGATGCTGACTTTCCAGCATTACCGATGGATTTGAGGGAAGATGACACATGGTTGTTCAATGCAAGACACGACATCCAACTTAATAGAAACAAACTTCAAAGTTGGAATACAACCCTATTTGGTTCGTTTGTAGACCATCTTATGGACAACTTGCTGAAACCCCTGGACCCACGTATGCTTAATGCTGCTACCACGGCAAAGACTTACAATTATGGTGGTAGAACAGAAGGTATATGGCGTTTAAACAAGGGAACATTATATGCGGGCGCAGATTTACGTATTGAAGGTGCCGAGGGAATAAGGGTAAGAGAGTTTTTGATGGGTTCAAATGCTGGGAATATTTTTGAGGACAATGCCTGGCAAGACGGTCGAATAGGCAAAACAGGGGTATTTTCCGAATATCAGATCAAAGGAGCATCGTTGAATTATATTCTATCCGGACGTTTGGAAATTAACAATGCAGATATCAATGACCCAAGTGAAGAGTTTACGCAAATATACTCAGAGACTAAGGCAACCCAGTTTAATCCTGGTTTAAGTTTTGGGATACTTAAAGATTTCGGAACATCTATAAGCACGGGATTATGGCTTGGTAGGGTACAAAGAAGTGGTAGTCTTACGGAAAGGTTCATCAATTATTTCCCTGTAGGTCAAGACCCATTTGAGATGCTGGGAAACCCACAACTTAACCCGGAAGTAAACAACCAGATGGATGTAACATTTAAATGGATGCCGAGTGAACGAACTGCTATAAATATAGATGTATTTGTATCTTATCTTCAAGATTATATTTCCTCAATTATTGACCCCAACCTTGATCCCAGACTACCTATAAGTCCTGATGTAAGACAATATATTAATATCGATAATGCATTTAAGACAGGTTTTGAGATAAATTGGTCTCAACGACTATTTGCCAGATTACAACACCAACTGGGAATTGCCTACACCTATGGGCAGGATTTGGAACGCGACGAGCCTTTGCCGCAAATAGCCCCATTGGACCTCAGGTATTCTGTATTTGGCAGTTATCTTGATAATAAACTATTACCAGAACTAATGTTCCGATATGTATCTGAGCAATCCAGAGTATCGAATGAATTTGGCGAAACGGTTACGCCTTCTTTTGCTCTTTTAGACTTTAAAATTGGTTATAACATTTCTGATAAACTAACCCTTAATTCAGGAGTTTATAATATACTAGACGAGAATTATTATGAGCATCTAAATCGCTCGGTAAGAGGAACTAATGAACCCATTTTTGCGCCCGGAAGAAACTTCTTTGTTAATTTGAACTTTACATTCTAAAAAAACAGTATTCAACAGTGTATAACAGCAAAAGCGGTTTGGGTGCAAACTCAAACCGCTTTGCAATATTTTAAATATCTTGCTTTATGAAAAGTATGTGGGTTTAAATCCGCTACTGCTCTTATACGAAACTCCTGTTTGTAATTAAATACAACCAATTAACTATTTAAAAAAATAGACATTATGAAAATCCGAATACAATTATCAATAGTTCTTTTTTTAATTGTTGGACATAATTCTAATCTATTCAGTCAAACGCATCAAAAGGATTTTGATTGGGACGAATTCAATAGGAAGGCAACTTATCTGAGTGATCTTCACTTTTCACCTGATGGCAATCATATTTTATACTCGACGAGGAATTCAGATTTTGATTCAAATAAATGGGTTATCGAACATCATTTAATGAATATTTCAAACAAGGAGGATTCCATTCTTCAATTTGATCGAAAAGGTGTTTGTGAAATTAAATGGTCTCCTTCAGGGAAATACTTGTCATTTTTGGCAACTGATGGCGGTAAAAGTCAGATTTACGTGCAAGATTATTCAACAGGAGAAGTAAAAGCTATTAGTAATCATGACACAAATATTTCACGGTTTTACTGGAGTCATGATGAAAACAAAATAGCTTTTATATCAAGAGATATCCCAATTGAAAAAGAAGAAAATGAAAAATTTATATCCGCCTTTGAAGTAGGACCACAAGGGTATCTAAGTGACCATCAATACTTGCCTTCTCATCTCTATCTATTAGATGTTAAAACCCAAAAGGAAGAGCGATTAACAAAAGGTAATTGGACCATCAACTCTGGTATAAGCTGGTCATTAAATGATAAAAAACTTGTATTTACAAAAAAAGCAGATGCTTATTCTTCTCGCTGGAATGATTCTGAAATCATGTTTTATGATTTAGCAACTAAGTCATTGATTCCATTTTCCAAAAACAACAAATTTGAATTTAATCCTGAATTTACACCAAAGAACAACCGGCTGTTATATTGGTATAAAACAGATAAAAATCCCGCAGGATTTACGGACTTATATATTAGAAATGAAGATAATTCATCAGTAAATCTTAGTTCATCATTAGATAGAAATATAAAATCCTATAGTTGGCTCAATTCCGATGAAGCAATTCTTGCATATGGTCAAGACGGCACCAGAGATGGTGTTTGGATTATTTCTCCTAAAGGAAAAATCAGAAAGGCATCTTTCAGCAATTCTTTTGTGATTTCAGGTTTAACTATTAATAAAAATGGGGAAATAGTATTAATAGGCTCTAAAGGGAATCAACCTTTGGAATTGTTTTATCTAAAAGATCATTCCTCTGCACCAATTCAACTTACTCAATATAATGACACTTTTAAAAAAATGAAACTGGGTAGCGTAGAAACCATTGAATGGAAAACAGATCTAAATTTAACAACAGATGGTGTAGTAACCTATCCACCAAATTTTTCAGCCAGCAAAAAATATCCCTTGGTGTTGTTAATTCATGGAGGTCCTACTGCCTCATCAATGGAGTCATTTAATCCGGTAGCACAAGAGATGGCAAGGAACGAGTGGATTGTATTCCAACCAAATTATCGCGGAAGCAACAACCGTGGCGATTCATTCCAGGAAGCTATTATGAATGATGGTGGCGAGGGGCCGGGCAGAGATGTAATGAAAGGCATTGAGGCTTTGAAATCTCGAGGATATATTGATGAATCCAAAATAGCGGTTACGGGTTGGTCGTATGGAGGTTTTATGACCTCATGGCTTATTGGAAGATATCCTGATTTCTGGAAAGTTGCGGTGGCCGGTGCCGCTCCAATCGATTTTACAGATATGACCAGTCTAAGTAATATGAATCTTACCTTACGTCATGCTATCACTAATTCACCATGGGTAGGAGATAACTACAAGGATCATTACAATATGTCCCCATTAAAAAATCTATCTAAGATAAAAGCTCCAACGTTAGTAATGTCTAAGGTAGAAGACCAGGTTGTAACAGTGACAGGATCATATAAATTATATCATGCTTTATTGGCAAATAACATCCCTACAAAGTTCATTGCTTATCCTGGTGGAGGTCATTTCCCTTCAGATCCTATAAACAGAAAAGATGTTTATGACAGGTGGATTAGCTGGTTAAAAAAATATTTGAATTAATAAAAACATGAAAAATATTCTGCTCTGTATTGCTATCTTATTATTTGTTTCCTGTGAAAGGAAATCGAAAAATGAATTTGACATTACAGAAGGAGTTTCAAAAGAACTTGCCTCTTATCGAAAAAATCAAGTTTCAAGCGTCAAATACAACCTCTTCTTTAAAATTCCATTACTAAAAGAAGACTCCATCAGTTCCAAACTCATTTTAGAATTGTCAATACACGACTTAAACCAACCTCTGATCTTAGATTTTAAGTCAAACCGAAAAATACCTGAATCATCCATTGTAAATGGCAAAAGTGTTCAAATTCAATATCAAAAAGAACATTTAATTATCCCAGGTGAACATTTAGTGACAGGAAGTAATAAAATTGAAATCGAATTCATAGCCGGAGAAATGTCATTGAATAGAAACGAGGACTATTTATATACCCTACTCGTGCCAGACCGTGCCAGAACTTTATTCCCCTGTTTTGATCAACCCAATATTAAAGCAAACTACCTGTTAAACATTAGTGCACCGGAAGATTGGAAGGTGTTATGTGGCGCACCTTTAGAGAATGCTAAAGAAAGTGGTGATTTTGTAGAATATCAGTTTAAAGAATCTGACAGAATGAGCACCTATCTATTCTCATTTGTCGCAGGAAAATTTGATGAAGTAACCTCAACCGAAACAAGATTCAACATGTCTTTGCTTCATCAGGAGAAAGACAGTCCTAAAATTCAATTAAGCACTTCAAGAATATTCGATTTACATCAACAATCCGTCGACTTTTTAGAAAAGTACACGAACTATAATTTTCCATTTCAAAAATTAGATTATGCCTCCATATTCAGTCATCCTTACGGAGGAATGGAACATACCGGGGCCATTCAATACCGTCAATCTCCTATCTTCCTGGATAAAAGTGCCACGAGAAAACAGAAATTAAGGCGTGCCAAACTAATAGCACATGAAACTGCTCACATGTGGTTTGGCAATTTAGTAACCATGCAATGGTTTAGCGATGTTTGGCTAAAAGAGGTTTTCGCTAATTTTATGGCAGACAAAATCGTAAATCCACAGTTTAAGAGTATAAACCACGATTTGTCTTTCTTTATCGACCATTATCCGGCGGCCTATACTATAGACCGCAGTAGAGGGGCAAATCCCATTCGACAAAATCTTGACAACCTCAACAACGCAGGATCGCTTTACGGTAATATAATCTATCATAAAGCACCAATAATGATGCGCCAATTGGAGGCCCTAATTGGGAAAGACAATTTCCAAAAAGGTATAATAGAATACATAAAAACGTTCGAAAATGATAATGCCGATTGGAGCGATCTGGTAAATATCCTCGATAAATATTCGGTATTAGATTTAAAGGAATGGAGTAATGTATGGGTTAATTCACCGGGGCGCCCCGTTATTGAAAGCACAATTCTCTATGATGATAGAAATAACATAAAATCCTTTGTTATTGAGCAACGGTCAGAAAATAATTCCGGAAATATCTGGCCTCAGCTATTCGAAATATCACTTATTTATCCGGACAGTGTGCATGTAATAGGAGTTGGTTTAAAAAAACAAAAAATCCGGCTTAAGGAAGCGGAGGGTTTGCCAAAACCAAATTACGTAATATACAATAGCAGTGGACTAGGGTATGGCGTATTTCCTGTATCTGATACAGCCTTAGAATTTGTGTCAAAAGTCAACGATGAAATAGCCCGGGCAAGCATATACATTAGCTGCTATGAAAATGTATTAAACGGTAAAATATCCAAAAATAATGCGTTCGGAATTTTTCAGGAGGGGTTAAAAAAAGAAAAAAACGAGTTGCTGTTATCATTACTCTCCAACCAAATAATTCATTTATTCTGGACCTATTTTTCTGAAGAGGAACGAAATAAGAAACAAAGCGAAATAGAGGAACTCCTATTTGCCCGGCTCCAACAGGATGAAGAACCGAGTATTAAAAAAACGCTGTTTAATACATTTCAATCCTTTGCTTATGCCGGGATTGCCCGGGATAGACTCTACAAAATTTGGCGCAAGGAAATAGTAATTCCCAAGCTGATTCTGAATGAAGATGACTTTACCGGAATTGCAATGAGATTGGCTCTTTTTGAACACCAGGGATCATCTGAAATACTTAAGGAAGCGAGGACTGTACTAAAAGATTCTAATAAGGTGAAACGATTTGATTTCCTTATGCCCGTATTATCTGCTGAAAATGAAATTAGAATGGATTTTTTCAAGTCGTTAGCAGATAAAGAGAATCGGGAGAAGGAAAATTGGGTGCTGTCTGCCTGCTATTACATCCACCATCCTTTAAGACAAGAAACGGCCATTGAATCGCTAGACCTTAGCCTAAATCTCATTGAAGAAATTCAGCAAACCGGGGATATATTTTTCCCAAAAGGATGGTTAGACAACACTATTGGCTTACATTCATCCAGTGAGGCATACGCCATCTTAACGGAATTTCTCCAGGCTAATCCCAATCTGAACCCCCAACTCAGGTTGAAGATCTTACAAGCCACAGATGATTTATATCGAATTCAGCATGAGGGCAATGGGCAACCTTAATCAAATAGAGAATCTCTATTAACTTAATACTACATAAATGAAAATATTAGTGTTTGGAGCAGGCGTCATCGGTAGCTATTATGCTACCAAATTATATCAGTCTAAAATTGATGTAACTATTCTTGCCAGAGGTGAAAAATTTAAAAATATCAAAGAGCAAGGAGTAATTGTCGAAGATTTTTTCACTCATCAGCAGATGGTTTCAAAAATCCGTGTTATCGATAAGCCCGATAATGAAGCTTATGATTTTATCATAGTAGCTGTTCAAATGGTGCATATAGAAAGTGTATTATCTACCTTATCTGAATTCAAGAATGCAACTTCTTTCTTATTTATAGGAAATAATGTTAATGGATTTAAAAACCACAGCATGCAGCTTGGTCATAATAGCATACTTGCCGGATTTGGGGCTATTGGAGGAAAGAGAGATGGTCATAAAGTACTATTTGCTGATGCAGATCCTAAAAAACCAAATAAAAAGATTCCACTTGTTTTGGGGAAAGTAAATGACTTCAGTGATCAGAAATTTGAAAAAATAAAAGAGCTCTTTGAATCAGCAAATATAAAAGTAGATCCAGTAGACGATATAGATGGCTGGCTAAAAACCCATGTAGCAATGATATTGGGTCTAGCCAGTGCTACCTACAAAAAAGAAAACAACATGAAGAATCTTGCTGCAGATAAAGAATTAATTAAACTGATTGTGAGAGCTCTGCGAGAATCAATGAATGTGTTGAAATCATTAGGTGTGACTATTGTTCCAAAAAGAAATAGATACCTGCAGTTTTTCCCTGATTTTTTTCTGGAATTCATTTTCAGAAAATTGCTTAGTTCAGAGTATGCTGAAATTGCACTTGCCGGACATGCTGAGGCAGCTCGAACAGAAATAAGAGCCCTTGCAGATGGTTTCTTAGTTCTTTGTGAGAAATCAAAAGTCGACTATGGAACTTTTAAAAAGCTAACTAGTTATATTTAGTATAATTAAGCCAGGTGATGGAATGCACATAAATAGGTCCTTCTCTCACGTCCGTTGTGTGTAATTAGAATATTCATGCTGCTTTGTAACATTCCAGAGTTTCCAACGTCCTATCCTCAATCAATCTACTGTACAATCCAAATATGAAATCAAATAAAAAAACCGGAAGGCTTGTAGGGCTATTGTTTCTGCTCATTTTTATTACTGGCATTATAGTCTATCAAATTTTACAAGGTCCTGTACTATTTTCAGATGATTATCTAACCGCCACATCTGCAAACTCAACTGAAATCATTATTTCCACCTTGCTATTATTTTTAAGCGGCATAATTTCTGTTGTTATAGCTGCAATTTTATTGCCAATATTTAAAAAATATAGCACAACCTTGGCTTTTATATATTTAGCATTTAACATACTAAGCTTTATAGCTATAGCTATTGATAACATTAGTGTTTTATCTATGTTAGAGTTAAGTCGGGAGTACGTTGGAAATGGAAATGATAATTCTGGCATATTAAGTGCCTTAGGTACTATACTATATAAAAGACATTGGTGGACACACTACTTGAGCCTACTGATTTCTTGCTTCCCACTTTTTATTTTATACTATACATTCTATGTATCCAAATTAATTCCAAAAGTCATTTCAATCTTTGGGATAATAGCTGTAATTCTAATGTTTATAGAGATATTATCTTCTATTTTAGGAAATAGCATTAGTATGAATATGCTTCTTCCATTAGGACTCATTCAACTAATTCTTCCACTTTGGTTAATTTTCAAAGGATTGAATTCATCAACTTTAAAAACTGAAAAATAATTACTGAATTAATTGTTATCTTGAAACTGAAGGATTTTAATACACGATAATGAAAAGACTACAAATTAATTTATGGACAGTTTTGGCAATACTCATACTAATGGTCGTTGGTTGTGAGTCTAAAACCAAGCTTATTTCGGGGGAAGGCTATACCGAAGTTGAAGGTGGACAAATATGGTACAGAATTGTTGGTGACAGCGACAAAACCCCGCTGCTATTAGTACACGGCGGGCCGGGATTCCCAAGTTATTATCTGAATCCATTGAAAGAATTAGGTAAGGACAGACCTGTAATTTTTTATGATCAGCTTGGTTGTGGAAGGTCAGAAACGGAGGTTGACAGCACTTTAATGACCGTTGAAAATTTTGTTGAACAACTTGAAACCCTCAGGGTAAATTTAGGGCTGGAAGAATTTTACCTGTATGGTCATTCATGGGGTACTATGTTGGGAATGGATTATTATCTTAAATATCCCGATCGTGTAAAAGCATTGATCTTTGCAAGTCCGGCATTGAGCATTTCGAAATGGACAGAGGATACAGGAGAATTAATAAAGACACTTCCAGACTCAATCCAATCTGCTATTAAAGTTAATAATGAAAATGGAACCTATGATTCGCCTGAATACCAGCAGGCCATAAATGTATTTTATGAGAATTTTGTGGCTAAAAAACTGCCATGGGATGCAAATATGGATAGTACGTTTACAGGAGCAAATATGAATGTTTACAATTATATGTGGGGGCCGAGCGAATTCAATGCAACCGGGATACTAAAGGATTATGAGCGTGGCAATCAGTTAAAAGAAATAAAAATTCCGACTCTTTTCATTTGTGGTGAGTTCGACGAAGCCAGACCCTCAACAGTTCGGCATTTTCAAAGTCTTGTGCCAAACTCAAAGATGGTGGTAATTGAGGATGCCGCCCACATATCCATGCATGATAGCCCCGATGAAAACAACCTTGCAATCAGAGACTTTTTGCTGGAATTGGAGAATTGAATTTAAACATTATTCTATTGCTTTATTGTTGTGATAGAAACGCAAGTATAATCAAACCCTCGGGTAGTAAATAAAAAAATATGCAGACTATATTAGGTGCAGGCGGGGCCATTGGGGTAGAACTTACCAGGGCATTAAAGGACTATACCAAGGACATAAGGTTGGTTAGCAGAAATCCGAAAAAAGTGAATGAAACCGACGAACTTTTTAAGGCAGATCTCCTCAATGCCACGGAAGTAAAGAACGCCGTGAAAGGCTCGAGCATAGTTTATGTTACTGTTGGGTTTCCATATAATTACAAAACCTGGAAGAAATGCTGGCCAAGATTTACAGAAAATGTTATCGATGCCTGCATAGCTAATGATTGTAAACTGGTTTTTTTTGATAATATCTATATGTATGATCTACTTTACTTAAACGGTATGAATGAGGAGACGCCTATAAATCCGCCAAGTAAAAAAGGTAAAATACGTGCGCAAATAGCAGATATGATCCTGTCTAAAGTTAAAGAAGGCAAACTTACTGCCCTTATAGCCCGTTCGGCAGATTTTTATGGCCCGGGCATTAAAAACACCAGCATGTTAACAGAGACGGTTTTTAAGCCTTTCTCTTCGGGAAAAAAGGCAAACTGGATGGCTTCACTAAACTATAAACACTCTTTTACCTATACCCCGGATGCTGCCAAAGCCACAGCGCTGCTTGGCAATTCTGATGAGGCCTATAACCAGGTGTGGCATCTTCCTACTGCGAAAAACCCTTATACTGGAAGAGAATGGATTGAAGCAATTGCAAAGGAAATGGGCGTTAAATCCAGAAGTCAGACGGCTACTAAATTTATAGTGCGCCTGCTGGGACTTTTTATTCCCCTGATGCGGGAAATGCCTGAAATGATGTATCAGTACGACAGGGATTATGTCTTTAATTCTGATAAGTTCGATACGCATTTCGATTTTAAAGTCACTTCCTATTCAGATGGAATAAAGGAGATTGTACAATCAGATTATAGTAAATAACAAAACGTAGTAATAAAATAATTAAATGAAGAAAATTGGTTTTTACATTACAGTATTATTAGTAGCTATAGCTTGTCAGACTCAGACTAATATAGTATCTGTTAAACCTGAGGGGCTGGACTGGCTCCCGGATAGTGAGGAATTCAAAGCCGGAGCAATCCTGGTGCCGGAAAATCACGATAACCCGGATGGGAAAAAAATTCAGATTACTTATATCATTATAAAAGCTAAAGACACTCTTGCAAATGAGTTTCCAATGATTTTCTTTTCCGGTGGTCCGGGAGGCAATACGCTAGGTCCCGGGATGATCCAATTTTTAAAGGAACACCCCCTGAGAAATAAACGTGATATCATTTTATTCGACCAGCGTGGCATTGGCTATTCATCTGCCATGCCCGATATGTCTTTTGATGCTTTTAATATTATGGCCGAAGATGCTAATGAGGAAGAAGAACTGGAATTAACGGTTAGCATGATAACTAAATATAGGAAGATGTGTAAGGAGCAGGGAATTAGCCCGGAATACTATAACACAATCCAAAATGCAAAGGATGTAGGAATGCTTTTTGATCATTTGGGTTATGAGAAATACAATCTCTTTGGAGGTTCTTATGGCACACGCATAGCACGGGTAGTGCAGGATATGTTTCCGGATTATATTTATAGTTCAATCCTGGATTCGCCTTCACCGCTAAGTGGTGATTTTCTTGTTAATAGACTTGACAGCTATTCGCTGGCTCTGGGTAGAATTTTTGAATTTTGTGAGAATGATCCCGATTGCAAAACAGAATACCCAAGTCTAAAGGAAGATTATTTTAAAGCGATATCAATTTTAGAGGAAAAGCCAATAAAAACAAGCTTAAATGATTCTATAAATGTTACTATTAATGCCCAGGATGGGGTCTATTTATTGCGAAGGTTGTTATATCAAAGCAACTCCAGGGAAAAGGCTCCTGAACTTATTAAGGCCTTTGTTGAGGGTGGTGGTGACGTAATAAATCAAGTTTTGGGATTTGAATACCAGTTAACGGGCGGATTAAATCTTACGATGTTGCTGTCTGTGGAAAAATTCGAAAATTTTAATCCGGCCAATACCCCCGAAGTTATCTTGGAGAACTACAACGAATATCCTTTAATTCCTGTTAAACTGGGCTTTTTTGATGCATTCTATATTGCCGGCGCCAATTGGCACAGTAATAATTTACCTCTGGAGGATCGAAAATTTCAGGATTCTGATGTACCCACTCTTATTTTTGTAAACAGGTTTGATCCTGTTACTCCACCAAAAAATGGTGTTCTTTTCCAGGAAAATCTAACCAATGGAACGCTGTTAATACTAGATGAAGGTGGTCATGGTGGTGGAAACCAGCAATGCAAGGACAAGGTTATAATCAGTTTCATGAATAACCCAAATGCGAAACCGGATGTCTCGTGCCTGAATTTATTTGAAGAATAAAATTGAACAATCAGTTTAGGTAATTGATCCCAAAGGTTCTTAAGTTGGAAATGCTTTGGTTAAGGAAATAGCTGTTTGAAGAATCCCGCCAATATCACCAGGCAAATGGCATGTATCTGTGCTTGTATAAAAAATCTGGGGATGGGGTAAGTATTTTTTTGTTTTGGACCTATATTGCAGTAAAATTGTTACACCTTGATAGCTATAGATACCCAAACACCATTACCCTCGCTTCAGAAATTACTGGAAGCCAACAATTGGCTAAATCCGAATGAAAAAATAAACGCACTTTCAAAACCCGGTGAAGGTAATATGAATGTCGTACTCCGCGTAAAAACCAATCAGCGTTCATTTATCCTGAAACAATCACGCCCTTTTGTTCAAAAGTACCAACAAATTGAAGCCCCACTTAATAGAATAGAAGTAGAATATAAGTTCTATGAAGCTATTCAGGAAGTATCCATAACATCCCACATCCCTGTTATTTTAGGCTTTGACCAAAAAAATTACCTAATGCAAATGGAAGACCTGGGACAGTGTGAAGATATGACATTTTGTTACCGGGAGCGCAGCATTGCACAAGACATTCTTGAAAAACTGATCATCATAGCAGAAGCTATTCACCAAGCAGGTCCTTTAAATGACTTTCCAGAAAATATGGCCCTCAGGGAGTTAAACCACCAGCACATTTTTGTACTGCCATTTCTGGAAGACAATGGATTTCAGTTAAATGATGTACAGCAAGGCTTACAGGATTTATCCCTTCCTTATAAAAGAGACCCTGCAATTAAAGCTGTTGTTAATAATCTTGGAGATATGTACCTTTCCAAAGGAAATGTTTTAATCCACGGCGATTATTACCCAGGAAGCTGGATGCAATTAAAAAATGAAGTTTATATAATTGATCCTGAGTTTAGTTTTATGGGTTTCAGGGAATTTGATCTTGGCGTTATGACAGCTCATTTAATTATGGCCACTATGGATCCATCTTCCTTAAAAAAGGTAATGCACCTTTACAAGGCTGACGCAGATTCTGGTCTGGTTTCGCAGGTGGCAGGGATTGAAATTATGAGGCGTTTAATTGGCCTCGCGCAGTTACCGCTGGAAAGAACCATTAATGAAAAAGATGATCTTTTACAACTCGCCAGAAAAATGATTTTAGTATGAAATATACCCTTTTTATTATCGTCTTGGTTTTGTCCGCAATCTTATTATCATGCAAGGATCAGAAAGTGCAAATAGATATCCCTGAGCCAAAGAAATCTGTATACGCCCAGGATTCTCTTGTTTTAAACAAGGAGGAACTATATGATAAGATTCTGGGTGCTCTGGTGGGTTCTGCAATAGGAGATGCCATGGGTGCGTCTACTGAGATGTGGCACAGATCTGACATTCAGAATAAATATGGGTATATCACCGGACTTACACCGGCAGAGCGGATTCAATCTCCGGAAGGAACCTGGGAGCATAACCTCAACGCCGGAGCAACTACAGATGATACGAGATGGAAGTACTTTATGGTTTCTTATTTTGAAACCTATTCACCCGGACTAAATGCCAAGAATTTTACAAAATTTATTATAGATTATTATAAATCCATTGCCTCGAAGCTGGGCGATAAAGAAATTCTGGCTTCGCCCGATGCCCTGGATACCAGATTGGAAAAGGTAGATTGGATTAAAGAATGGGCAAGGGTGGCGCTGGCCTACCAGGAAAGTACAGAGGCTTACCTGGAGGCTCAGAATAGATTTTATGGAGGGGAAATGTCCTGTGCAGGCATGTTATATACCCCTATGTTTGGCTTATTGGAACCCAACCCGGAGATTGCATATCTCACAGCCTACAAACATTCCCTTTTTGATATTGGATATGCCAAGGACATTTCCGGACTGGTGGCCTCCATGACACAGATGGCTATGCGAACCGCAAATATGGACTCTATACTCAACACTGCTGTCTTTATAGACCCGATGCGTTATCAGGACAGCAGGCTTGTAGGACGACTTTCATACAATACCGCAGACGCCACCAGAAAATATGTGTACCTGTCCAGAGAAATAAAAGTTTCAGATTCCGTCTTGTCAAAGGATACTATAGAAATGATAATTCCTGATCACTATAATGGGACAAAAACGGATTGGGCTCAGCAGGATTTTGTATACAAATTATTGGAAGAAGACGAAAAGGCAATTGCTTTTCATGCCGGTGAGATCTGGCAGATTCTAATAGCCGGACTGGCTTTTGGTGATGGCGATTTTGAAAAGAGCATTCAGTTTATTGTAAACTATGGCCGGGATAACGATACCGTGGCTGCAGTTGCAGGTATGATCCTAGGAGCAAAAGACGGATTTAATAAATTGCCCCCTGAATTGTGCACCGAAGTACTTCAGGTTAACAAGGAACAATTGGGTATTGATCTGGAGGAACTAGCATCCAGAATGGTTGAAAGTATGATGCCTGAAACTGAAACTTCAGATTAAAATGGCTATAAGAAACTTTATACATGAAGATTTTTTATTGCAGACCTCTTTTGCGAGTAGGCTGTACCATGACTATGCCAAAGATCTGCCCATCATTGATTACCACAATCATTTATCGCCGGAGAGAATAGCTGAAGACTATAGGTTTGATAATATCTCCCAGGTTTGGCTGCATGGTGACCATTATAAATGGAGAGCAATGCGTACACTAGGTATTGATGAAAAATATATTACCGGGAATGCCTCGGATTCAGAGAAATTTATGAAATGGGGGGAAACTGTTCCATATACAGTTCGCAATCCCTTGTATCACTGGACACACCTTGAATTAAAGCGCTATTTCAATATAAATGTGCTCCTGGACCAACATAACGCACAAGAAATTTACAACTCTTGTTCTGAACAATTACAAAGTCCTGCACATAGTACAATGGGGCTCTTGGAAAAAATGAAGGTTGAGGTAGTGTGCACAACGGATGACCCTTTGGATTCACTCGAATATCACCAAAAAGCAAGTAAAAATGATGGATTAAAATTATTGCCAGCATTCAGGCCCGATAAAGCCTACGCAGTTGAAAACACCGCTGTTTTTCTTGAATACTTAGGTAAATTGGAAGAGGTTGTTTCGGCTTCCATCCATACCTACACCGACCTTCTGGAAGCCCTGGAGTCAAGGATAAATTATTTCTATGAAAATGGCTGCAGACTGGCTGATCACGGTTTGGATTATCTCCCTTTTTATAAAAGTGAAACTTTCAACGTCTCTAAAATCTTTAATTCTCTTAAAAATGGGGAGTCACTTAATTCGGATGAAGTTGCCTATTTTAAATCGGACGTGTTAAAATTTCTATCGAAGTGTTATCATGAAAAGGGATGGGTACAGCAATTTCACCTGGGTGCGCTGAGGAATAATAACCAAAGAATGCTCCAGAAACTGGGCCCTGATACCGGATTTGATTCTATTGGCGATTTTTCACAGGCAAGTTCATTAGGAAACTTCCTGAATCATCTAGATAGCACAGATCAGCTAGCGAAGACTATTATTTATAATTTAAACCCGGCAGATAATGAAGTTATCGCCGCTATGATCGGTAATTTTAACGATGGGAGTGTAAAAGGCAAAATTCAATTTGGTTCGGCATGGTGGTTTCTTGACCAAAAAGATGGTATGGAAAAACAGTTGAATTCACTTTCCAATATTGGCCTGCTTAGCTGTTTTATAGGGATGTTAACAGATTCCAGGAGTTTCCTGTCATTTCCAAGACATGAATACTTTAGGAGAGTACTCTGTAACCTAATTGGCAAAGACGTAGCAAATGGTGAATTACCGGAAGATGAAAAATGGTTGGGCAAAATTGTATCCGATATTTGTTACCACAACGCAAAGGCCTATTTTCCATTTTAGTTTTAGTGGTCCTTCAGGAATTTAACTTTCTTAAGTTATATTTGAACGTAATAAGTAATATTTAATCAATGTCTGATTTATTTTCTGTAGACAACAAAATTATCGTCATTAGTGGAGCCACTGGCGTTTTGGGTTCGGCCATGACGGCCTATCTGGCGGAGCAAGGTGCTAAAGTAGTTGCCTTGGGAAGAAATCAGGATAAAGTCAATACGTTAATCGCCGAAATTACAGGCACAAAGCATAAAGTAACTGCTTTGATTGCCGATGTAACCAATGAGCAAGATTTGGAACGCGCAAAATTGGAACTAGAAAATGAATTCGGAAAAATAGATGTCCTGATCAATATGGCAGGTGGAAATATGACCGGGGCAGTGATTACACCTGAACAAACAATATTGGATGCAGGAATAGATGATCTGAATAAAGTTATGGAATTAAATTATATGGGTTCTTTCCTTCCCATAAAAACATTCCTGCCATTGTTTCTGAAAGATTTAAAAGGAAGTATCATAAATATTTCTTCCATGGCCGCTCAAAGGCCAATTACCCGAGTGCTTGGATACGGCTCAGCCAAGGCGGCTATTGATAACCTTACAAAATGGTTGGCCACTGAATTTTGTAATAAACACAGTGCGGAATTAAGAGTAAATGCCATTGCGCCGGGTTTCTTTTTAACGGAACAAAACCGTGCACTACTTACCGAAGCAGATGGCCAATTAACTAAACGCGGCAACCAAATTATAGCGAATACCCCTATGGGTAGATT
>JABDPH010000486.1 GCA_013042925.1 Eudoraea sp. | reverse complement strand
ACTTTACCATCTGTCTGCTCCCAGATCTCGGGCCCTGTTGTCAAAAAGTGCGCTTTGGTATTGGAGGGATTATCGTACTGATTTACATACCATGAATTAGGAATCTCTTCTGATAATCTTCTAGCAGTAGAATAATAACTTCGGGGATCTTCGGGAGCCACATCTGTTGGACATACATATACTTCACTACCCATTGCTTTTAGTATATCTATTTTTTCTTTGGATTGTTTATCGCTGATAACACAGATCATTTTGTACCCTTTTACAACAGCGACAAGGGCAAGGCCCATTCCCGTATTACCCGAAGTTCCCTCAATTATGGTTCCTCCGGGCTTTAATTTGCCTTCGGCTTCGGCATCCTCAACCATTTGAACGGCCATTCGATCTTTCACCGAGTTTCCAGGGTTAAATGTTTCATACTTCGATAAAACCAGGCAGGGCAATTCTGCGGTTAATTTATTTATTTTGACCAGGGGGGTGTTTCCAATGGTTTCCAGGATATTTTTGGCGTATTTCATATGCAATGTAAAGATAGTATTTTCAAAAAGTAGATTTCAGTAATTCCTTTCGGGAATCGTTCGTGATTCGGATATTATTAAGTAAGTTCACAGGTTGGGCCTCCGGTAAAAGGAAAGCGAAAAAATGTTTTTGTTATTCAAATTTGATGGCTTTTACAGGGGTTATTTTTGTAATAATGTAAGACGGTATTAAAAGCATCAGAAGACATAATATAAGCACGCCAAGATTTAAAATAAAAACTGTGGGGAAATCTATATGCACAGGAATATAGTCGATATAGTATTCCTTTGGATTTGGAAATTTAAATATCCGGTAGGTCCCCTGAAACCATATAATTGCAAGACCAATCAGGTTGCCCCACAGCAAACCAATCGTTATCAGATAAGCTGCATTGTATAAAAATACCTTGCGAATACTCCAATTGGCAGAGCCCAGAGCCTTCAGAATTCCAATCATCTGAGTTCTTTCCAATATTAACACCAGGAGCGCTGTTATCATATTAATGCCTCCCACAATTATCATAATACCAATGATAAGAGCGATATTAAAATCGAACAAGCCAATCCATTCAAAAATTTTAAAATACTTGTTCTTTATATTTTGAGTATCGAGGTTGCTTAATGTTTTACCATATATTTCATTTGTTTTGCTATCAATATCTTCAAAATTGAGAAGAAAAATTTCAAAGTTGCCTACCTGATCTTCCTGCCATTTGTTAACTCGTTGAATGTGGCGGATATCTGTAAAAACATACTTGGCATCAAACTCTTCAAATCCGCTGTCATAGATTCCAACTATTTTAAATTTTCTTTGATTTGGCGTCTGGGAAGGATCTTCATCCTTTAAAAAGAAGGTGAAGAATTCATCGCCAACTTTCAATTTAAGCCTTCGGGCCATCAAAGACGACATCAGCACCTCGGTATTGAGTTCTCCCTTAAAGTCCGGTAGCCTACCTTCCTGTATATATTCGCTGAATACTCCCCAGTTATAGTCTTTCCCAACCCCTTTGGCAATGATTCCTTCAAAAGTATCCTCAGTCCTTATTATACCTGCCTTACTGGCAACGGCCTGTATATGTGAAATTCCATCCACAGAAGTAAATTGGGGATAAAAATCCTGATCAACAGATACGGGAACTACGGAAACATCAGAAACATTATTATCGTAATTGTAGATTTGAATATGGCCATTGAAAGCAGCGACCTTCTCCCGAATTTTATGCTTTAACCCTACCCCGGTTGCAATTGCAATTAGCATCATTATGATCCCTAAGGCAATTGCGGCAATGGCTATTTTTATTATTGGGGCGGATATACTAATTTTATGCTCCTTACCCTTAATAAGGCGTTTTGCTATAAAAAATTCTAAATTCAATAGATGGCTTTTTTATCCAGATTCAAAAATACATTATTATTGTGGCTTTTGATACTTACAGCCTGCGGAAACACCTTAAAAAAAGAAAAGGATTCAGCAGTATTGGAAATGTCAGAAACCAAAAAACAACAAGATTCAGTAATTGTTGTTGCTGCTAATTCTACCGAAGCATACCTACCCTTGTTGCAAGATAAAAAGGTGGGCGTAATTGCCAATCAGACCAGTATTATTTTCAAGCATCATAGTCAGGAAGATTCAACGATTAAACCCTTCACACATCTGGTAGATTCCCTGTTGTCACTAAATATCGACATAGAAAAAGTATTCGCCCCTGAACACGGGTTTCGCGGAATGGCAGATGCCGGAGAGCATGTAAAAGACGGAACGGATGCTAAAACCGGAATTCCTATTATCTCCCTTTATGGAACAAACAGAAAACCGACCTCTTCACAATTAGACA
>JABDPH010000483.1 GCA_013042925.1 Eudoraea sp. | reverse complement strand
TTTAAATTAAAAGTAGCATTGAAAGGCATTATGGAGGTGCGCACTTCCTCTATTGCAGAATGAAGAGAAACCGCAAGTTTAAATTTAACCTCTTCATCGGCAAGTTTCCTAATCATTTTTGGGACTCCCGAAGTAGAAACTGTAATCCTTTTTGGAGACATCCCGAGCCCTTCAGGAGAAGTTATCTTTTCTATTGCCTTTAAAACATTATTATAATTCATGAGTGGTTCACCCATACCCATAAATACAATATTACTCAAAGGCCTATTAAAATAAAGCTCGCTTTCATTATTGATAGCAACGACCTGATCATAAATCTCATCCGGATTAAGATTACGCATTTTTTTTAATCTTGCAGTTGCGCAAAATTTACAATCTAAACTGCAGCCCACCTGACTGGACACACAGGCGGTGGTTCTTTCTTTAGAAGGGATGAGTACCGACTCTACCACCAATTCATCATGCAAACGAACAGCATTCTTTATTGTACCATCAGAACTTCTTTGTAATTGATCTACTTTTATATGATTAATCACAAATTGTTCTTCAAGTTTTGTACGTGTTTCCTTAGAGATATTGGTCATATCATCAAATGAATGAGCAGATTTCTGCCACAGCCATTCATAGACCTGGTTGCCCCGGAAAGCATGTTCTCCATGACTTTTGAAAAACTCACGAAGTTGCTCTTTGGTAAGGGCCCTAATATCTTTCTTCTTTAAAACCATTGCTTAATTAAAAAAATCCTGCCCTTCCTATTTAAATACAGGTATTGGCAGGATTTTTATTTAAATATTACATTATTTATATGATGAGCATAGCATCACCGTATGAGTAAAACCTATACCCTTCAAGTATTGCTTCTTTATAAGCCCT
Source organism: Eudoraea sp. (assembly GCA_013042925.1). Lineage (GTDB taxonomy): Bacteria > Bacteroidota > Bacteroidia > Flavobacteriales > Flavobacteriaceae > Eudoraea. The sequence continues at coordinate 3,108 of JABDPH010000483.1, read as the reverse complement.
TTTCATTAGATCATGCCCCATAAATGCAGAAACCATCATTAGGAGGGTAGATTTTGGCAAATGGAAATTAGTTACCATGGCATTAGCAATGCTAAAATCATAAGGTGGAAACACAAATTTATTCGTCCAGCCATCATACGTATTCAATGTATGTTCAGATGAAACAGCACTTTCCAGACCTCTCATAGCGGTTGTTCCAACAGCACATACTCTTTTCTTCTTAATTTTTGCTGTATTAACAATCTCTGTGGCTTTCTCATCAATCACCAATTCTTCACTATCCATTTTATGCTTGGAAAGATCTTCTACCTCTACAGGATTAAAAGTACCTAATCCTACATGAAGTGTGAGTTCGGCAAATTGAATTCCCTTTATTTCCAGTCGTTTTAATAAATGTTTGGAAAAATGAAGTCCGGCTGTTGGTGCAGCCACAGCTCCTTCGTGTTTTGCATATATGGTTTGATAACGCGACTCATCTTCCGGCTCCACTTCTCTTTTAATATACTTTGGAAGCGGTGTCTCTCCCAGTTCTCTTAATTTTCTTCTAAAGTCGGTATATGACCCATCATATAGAAAGCGTAGTGTTCTTCCCCTTGAAGTAGTATTGTCAATAACTTCAGCTACTAAATTTTCATCTTCCCCAAAGTAAAGTTTATTCCCTATTCTTATCTTTCTTGCAGGATCAACCAAAACATCCCATAGTCTTTGTTCTTCATTTAGCTCACGAAGCAAAAATACTTCTATCCTTGCTCCTGTTTTCTCTTTATTACCATATAACCTGGCCGGAAATACTTTGGTATTATTGAGAACCATTACATCTCCTTCATCAAAATAATCAATAAGGTCTTTGAACATTTTATGTTCTATTTTACCAGTATCTTTATGAACCACCATTAATTTGGATTCGTCTCTGTGTTCTGCTGGGTACTCTGCCATCAGGTCTTTTGGCAATTCAAAATTAAAGTGTGATAATTTCATATGTAAATTTTAGTTCGCCTTTTTTGCGGCAGCAAATATACAATCCTGAAGTAGGCCTTGTCAAGTAAAAGCGCTATTAAATACTCTTATAGGTCTTTAATCTTGAATCCCATTTGCTCCAGGTCTTTCCAAAAATCCGGATATGATTTGGAAACCACCTCTGCATCATTGATTATTATTTCTGTTTTTAAAGCTAGTGGAGCAAATGCCATAGCCATTCTGTGATCGTTGTAAGTATTGATTGCCGCACCGGAATTTATATTATTTGAAGATTCCAAAGTTAATGTGCTATTGGTCACTGCAATCTTAGCTCCGAGTTTAGAAAGTTCATTTTTTAATGCAACCAGCCTGTCTGTCTCCTTAATTTTTAAGGTGTGCAAACCGATTAAGTGACATCCAATTCCTAATCCAAAACAGGTAACTGTCAGCGTCTGGGCTAAATCAGGGGCATTTGCAAGATCGCCTTCCACAGCATTTAACTGATGGGGCTTATCCTTAAAAAGAATAATACTATCTTCTTTAAATTCGGTCCTAACGCCAAAATGTTTATAAATTTCCTTCAGAATACTATCGCCCTGCAAACTATCTTTCCTATAAGACGACAAACTAATTTGAGTACCAATTTCGCTTAAAGCTGCAATACTGTAAAAATATGAGGCTGAACTCCAATCAGATTCAACGGTCAAAGTTAACGCGCTTACAGATTTTTTTGGAAGTATGCTTACCTTATTGCCTTCAAAAGAACTCTTTACTCCTATTTTTTCTAAAAGACCAAGCGTCATTTTAATATAGGGAACCGAGGTGATTTTCCCTATTAGTTCCAATTCAAGGCCCTTTTGCAAACTTGGCGCAATTAACAGTAAGGCAGAAATGTACTGACTACTAACATCAGCGGGGAGGCTTGCTTTATACTTATTTAGGTTTCTCCCTTTTATTCTTAATGGGGGGAAGTCCTCAATACCCAAATAATTAATGTCCGCTCCCAAATTTCTCAATGCATCTACCAATATTCTTATTGGTCTTTCCTGCATTCGCTTTGAACCGGTGAGGGTAACATTCGCTCCTTCCTGAGAGGCAAAAAAAGCTGTTAAGAAACGCATTGCCGTACCTGCATGATGAATATCAACTATTCCTTCTTTTAACCTAATTCCCCGGTTCATTACAGAAGCATCGTCTGAATTAGACAGGTTATTAATTGTAATTCCAGGATAGAGCGCCTTTAACAACAAGAGCCTGTTGGATTCACTCTTGGAACCTGTAATCTTAATATGTGAGTTCAGGAGATTATTGGATGGACCTAAGAGATGTAATTTCAAATTGGTGTTGTTTTAAAACCGACGCAAAGATACTATTATTTCAGTTTTTTGTTATTTTGATGCCTGTCATGGTCCCGTTTTGCCTTAATATCCAATTTGCGGTCAAAAGCTTTTTGAAGATCGATCCCCGTTTGGTTTGCCAGACATAGAACAACGAAAAGAACATCGGCCAATTCTTCTCCAAGGTCTTTCTCTTTATCTGTTTCCTTTTCACTTTGTTCCCCATACCTCCTTGCTATAATACGTGCCACTTCCCCTACTTCTTCTGTGAGCTGGGCCATATTTGTCAATTCATTAAAATAACGAACGCCATGATCTTTTATCCAATTGTCTACAGCTAATTGTGCATTTTCAATTTTCATAAGTCTTTATTTTTTGTATCAATTATTATGGTAACCGGACCATCATTTACCAAGGCTACTTTCATATCGGCACCAAAAATACCGGTGCCTATCTTTTTCCCCAAATCTATTTCCATCTGACGAACAAAAGCTTCATAAAGAGGGATAGCAACATCTGGTTTTGCCGCTTTAATATAGGAAGGCCTGTTCCCTTTCTTAGTTGCCGCGTGTAGTGTAAACTGACTTACTACAATTGCATCACCCCTGGTTTCCGATAAAGATAGGTTCATAACTCCATTTGGATCATTAAAAATTCTTAGGTTCACTATTTTCTTTGAGAGCCATTTAATATCATCCATGGAATCGGATTCCTCAATGCCCAGCAACACCATTAATCCAAATGCAATTTTGGAGATTGTCTGATCATTTACAACTACACTGGCAGCCGATACTCTCTGAATTACCGCCCTCAT
>JABDPH010000476.1 GCA_013042925.1 Eudoraea sp. | reverse complement strand
CAGCAAATCCGTAGGGGGAAGGAAAAGAGGGCGAGTCGTGGAGCTCGTCATAAAAGACCTGGCCCTTTGTTAGGTCCTTATATTGTTCCTTTTCTATGTGATGGGTAAACCAGGTACTCTCAGCATTATTATATCCAAAGACATAGGTGCCTTTAGGGCTTAGCCTCACCCGCCCTGCGACCTTTGTAAGTACTTTCTTGTGGTTTCCATTGGTTACATCCACCACGGCATAGTCGCGGGCACGTTCACCCGTCCATTGACTTTCCAAAGCATACGGCGTGGGGTTACTAAGCAGGGCCATATTGGCATTGCCTTTGTCTGTAAGATAACTGTCCGGATAGGTAGCATCGGCCAGTTGGGTAAGGGTCTTCTTTTTACCTAAATGGATCACCGATGTATATGCTTGTACGGTATCATTTTTTAGTTGCAATTCCTGCACCGTATATAGCCTGGGTTCATCATAGGTCCATACCTCAACATTCACAATTTCCTCGGAGGTAAGCAATGTATCTTTTAATACCGGGGGTTTGGCAAGTCCAAAATACAACTTGGTTTCATCCTTGGAGAAGTGCAGCTCCGCAGTAGCTGAAGGCCTTAGATCGTTTCCTGTAGTTGTGGCATCTACTAATTTTTCTGCCTTTTCCATGCCCTGCTCCCAATGAAAAAGTTCCCGGGGCCGTAGTTGTACTTTGGTGCTGTCTGCATCCACCACAAAGCCCAGATGGTTCCCGGATTCACTAAAATTAAGTTGGGAATAAATAGCTTTTTTTGCTTCATGTACTTTCGTAAGTTTTGCTTTGTCGAAATTAAGTGCGTAGACGGCAGCATTCGATTCATTATCTTCTCCGCTGGTTGCCCAAACCAGGTGTTTTCCTTTTTTAGCAAACCTATAGGCGGTCACAAATTTAAAGGTGTCTTTTTGCCCGGTAGTGAGATCTTGTACCACAAGGTGATATCCGTTCTTCTTCCCTACTTTTTTTGCTTTCTTTTTTTTCTTGGATTTGCTGGTCGCAGTATCTTTTACTGTGTCTTTTTTTACAGATTCGGCCTCTAGTTGATAGGCAATATATCCAGCCCATTTTTCAGGGATTTTGTACGACTTTACATTGGCTATCTTTTGGAGCTGCCCGGTAGTAAGGGTGTAGATCCCCAGGGTATCTTTAGGCATGTCCTTCTTTTTTACCTTCCGGCGTTTCATAGCCAGAATACTATCTTTCCAGGCGCCAATAGAAAATACAGCGAAGTTAGAATCATAGGTAAACGCCCCATTTTTGGCTCTGTCATAGGAAAACAAGGCCTTGCCAGCCGCATCTTTGATATGCAAGAACTGATCTTTCTCTCCCTGTTCCAGGCTGTACATCACATGGGTGCCTTTTGGGGAAATGGTGGGTTTTTTAATAGTGTTCCATTTCTCAAAGTCGTGGTGGTCCAGCACTTTTTTTTGAGCGGTTAGGGATAGTGTTACGAGGAGTAAAAGGGCACTTAGCGCGGTTTTCATATAGGTTGTTTTGGTATCGTTGATAAATATACTATTTCTATACATACCGGAAAGGCTTCCCGTAAGTTGGGTGCCCTACAATTTATTAGGAGGTAATTTTCTTTTATGAGTATATTTCAGGAGTAAACACTAACCAACAATGATCCCTATATTTAGAAAAATTCGTAAAAAAATGGCAGATGAAAACAGACCTTTTAAGTATATGAGATATGCTATTGGGGAGATCGTATTGGTGGTGATTGGCATTTTAATAGCGTTGCAGATCAACAACTGGAACGAATCCCAGCGGGCAAGATCTGAAGAAAAGGCCCTGCTGCAGAACCTACGGGAGGACTTACAATCGGCCAGTTCGCAATCTGAAGATTTTATTGCCGAAGAACAGCAACTTATTAATAGGTTGATCCTGGCCCTGGGAATACAACCAGCCGGGCAGCAAGTAGCAGAGGAGTATTTCTCTGATAACCTATTTATAGCCATGATATGGGATTTTGAATCCAATGTACCTGTAATAAACTCCTATACCGAAATTAAAAATACCGGGAATGCCTCCTTGATCCGTAGCCGTGAGATACGCCAAAAGTTTACGAGCCTGGAATTAAAGATCAATAACCTAAATACCATTGTAAGAGACCGGCTTACCGTGCAACAGATTCGAATAGATGACATTGCGGAAGACGACATAAATCTGGTGCGTTTTACCAAAGGACCCGTTACCCAGTTGGACGTTTCTATAGACGGAGAGCCCAAAAACAATTATTCCGAAATATTAAAGCGTCCCAGAGTGCGGAACCTATTGGCCATCAAACTTTTGCTTACAGAAGATGTGCTCATATTTAGAACTGAACTGCAAAAAGAAATTGACCTCATCCTGGAATTAATCGAAAAAGAAATCGAGCGTTTTTAAAAAGAAACTCGCGAAGTGCTCAACTATTCGCTTACAAATTCCCGGAGATTAATAGCACACATTAATACCTATTTAAAAGACTTCTAAAACTTTAGATGCGGGAAATTCATTACACAAGGTCTTGTGCAACTTCCACCCATAAGGGGATCTCAATTTGTGAAGATTTCAGCAATATAAATAATCCTTCTATCCCAAAGGTATACGCCATGGTAGTTGGATCTGTCTCCATGGAACCGAACATGGACATGTACATGTCAAAAAATATGCAGCTTGCGCCGTATATCTTTATTAATTTAAACACATTTAGACCTAATTTACTGAACATTGCCTTGCATTCTTTTGTTTGCTCTTACTACATAGACTGCAAGTTTTTGGCAATGTAACAGTGGTTAAGAATACTTTAACACAACCAGGGAATTATAACAAAATTTTAAGCAATTCCTACCTTTGTGATCGCAGGCAACACTACTGCCAAAAATTCATTCTTCCTTAAAAAAAGGGAGGGTGTCTTTTTTAAAATGGATCGTTAGAATTAAGTACTTTGCAGAAAATGAAGAAGAAGCCTTTTAGCCGCAGTTCTATTTTGTTTGTGGTATGTATACTGTTACTGATAATTCCACAAACCCGGAAACCAATACAAGTGGCGTTAAATACCCTACGGGTAGCGGTATGGTCTCCCGGTGTATTGGACGCAGACGAACAAACCCAACTCCTCCCTTTTACCTATAAGGTAAGAACCCTGGATGGTACTCCCCTTGAGGCAGCCATTGGCAAAGGCACCGTTACTTTTATCAGTTATTGGGCCACCTGGTGCCCTCCTTGTATTGCCGAACTACCAAGTATACAGGAATTGTATACTTCCTATGGAGACCAGATTCAGTTTTTGCTGATCACTAACGAAAACCCTGAGGTGGTGAAGCGCTTCTTAGACAAAAAGAACTATGACCTTCCGGTGGTATTCCCTCGTATGCAACCCCCAAAGGAACTATTCGAACGCAGTATTCCCACCAACTATCTTATAGACCAACACGGTAACATCATTATTAAAGAGAAGGGGGCTTCAAATTGGAATAGCGCCTCCATTAGAGCGATAGTAGAAGATGTGCTAAAACGGTAAGGTTCTTTGCGAACAACAGAAAAAGTGCTTCCTCAATTCTCATAGTACTATAGCATTCTAAGAGTCATACTGCGAATGTGCAATCTTGTTATCATACGAGGTGTAAGCAATACCAAGTTCTTCCAGCTCATCCAAAACGGGATCATATACTTCTGAAGCCCAGGGAAACAACACCCCCCTGCTTTTAATTTTCCCGGTAAGGATCATCTTTGCGCTTATAGCCGCAGGTAAACCCACTGTGCGAGAGATGGCAGTATGCCAATGATCTATCCCCTTGGTTACCAAATACGATACATGTTCAAATAATTCGCCGTTGAGTTTGTATTCTATGCGTTCGTAAAAGACCAGCATATCTGTGTCGCCCGGATTAAATTTCAGCTTATCTAAGAGCAGGTCTAATAGTATCTCGGCAGGAGTTCCGTGTACTCGCGTAATGGGTCTGTCCGAGAGCAATTCTGTCCAGAGCAATTGTTGATGAAGTACTCCGCCTCTTTCAATATGCAAGAAATCTGCCAGGGTATTTTCGAGACTTTCAGCAGTGTCTGGCAGATATGTTGCTATCCACTGGCGGTAGGTCATATGTTCACTACCTTCAATATGATAATTGTTCGCCGTTACCCCCAATTGTATCAAAAGATTCCATGCTTCGCAAAAACCAGGATGCCGCAATGTTGCTCGTATAAATGTTGGAATGTCATCGAGGCCGTATTTTTTTCTGTAGGCAACGGAATCTCTATTTTCATAGGCTTCAAATTCCCTAAAACCAGGAACCGCTATAATTTTTGGATTGGCAAACAACCGATGGTATGGGATACAACGAAAGTTGCTATTTCTGTAATAACATGCTCCTGCACTCCCTGCTGTAATGACATTCATTGGACTCCAGGTAAATTTATAACCCCAGGGGTTATCATTGCTCTCCGGGGCAACCAAGCTGCCGCAATAGGAAGTAAATGCCACCGGCTCCCCACCCTTTTTCTTAATGTAGTTTATAGACCGCATTCCGTTCATATGATCTATCCCCGGATCGGCACCCAACTCATTCAAAAATGTAAGTCCTTTTTCTGCTGCCGCTTCGTGCATGGCTATCATTTCCTCACTTGCATAGGAAGCTGTTACAACATGTGCATTATATTGAAGGGCAATTTTTGCAGCCGCCGCGTGCATGCCGGGAGGTAGCAACGAGATTACAATGTCTGCATCCTTAATATAACGCTCCATAATTTCCGCATCATAGCAATCAAAGTAAACCGCCCTTCCTCTTGGATGACCCCCAATTTTCTTTTTTACGGTTTCAACCAAAATATCCCCAACAGTTACCTGCCAGTCGTATTCCTCAGCATGTTTCAGCATGTAAGAAATAAGGTCGGTAGCCGACATTCCCGCACCACAGATTAAGACATTTTTCATATCGTTCGCTATAAAGCAACCTATTAGAACAAGAGGATGAAGCTACAAACAAAACCACGGTATGCCTAACCCCTCGTATAAAATTATGTATGGACTTCAATCTCCTTTTTCCCCATCCCATGGGACGTCCATTTTGTTCGCCTTTTTGTATTTTTTAGACACCCATATTTTTAAATGACCCAAAAAATGGCTATTATTAAGTCATAAAATCAACCTATTATGGATTATAAAAAATCGATTATCCGTCTTCTAATCAGCTTATTTTTATCCCCCATTATTGTTTACATAATATTAATGGCAGCCAAATTAGCCGGTTCTACCTATGAAATGACCCACGGGGAGACCTTTATTATTTGGCTCCTAATGGCCATTGTCATCAATCTGTCTTTAACTAAGAAGACCTAGAGCAATAGCCCCTTTTAATATCTTGATCGCCTTCAGGCAGCTGTTTTAGAGATAGATCATCGCCTGAAGCAAAATCATATTCGATGTAAATGACCCGAATACCTGATTCTTGTATTCGAGCGTTAATTTTGAATGGTGACCGCTCATATATGCGTTCACACCTATTCCAAGAGATTTTTGGGTGTCGTTAACCGCATCATATGTATTTGTACCATAGCTTACATAGGGTTGGTAGCGCGTTTTAGCCACATCCCCTTTAAAGACATACCCGGCATGAGCACAAAACAGGGTGCCCGTACCATATACACTATACAAATAATCTCTTCCATAATCGGCGATCTGGTAAATCGCATAGGCCGAAATAGCACTCCCGTTCTTGCCAAATGGCGCATCATAAAATGCATCGAGTGCATAAATGAAAACATCTTGTCCCGTAAGTGCTGGTTGCGCCAGGGTACCATTATCAACAATGGCCCCGTTAGGGTGAAGGAAAAAGCCAGCGCCAATATTAAAAATACGCTTCTCTCCTATATAGGAGCCTACTTTATAGGGCAACAAATTAGATTCCTCATCAAAGATCTGATAGTCGAAATACCCGGCATAGGTCCTTCCTGCCTCTTTAGATCCCAAAAGTGCCCTTCCGTTGTAGACCGCATCGGCACCAGGAAGCGGGGTGCGTTGGTCCAATGTTGCAACAGAAGCCTCGTTCAGCGATACCCGGTATTGAAATTTATTCAGCTTCCCCTTGGCAAATATGCCAATATGCCGCCCAAATTGATCCGAAAGTCCCAGGGTGGCCCATGCCTGACGATGATTATCGAGCGTCATCATGTTTAAGGTACTTTGGTTGTTAAGTCTCGATATCCCATTAAAATAATGAAGGCCGCCCCCTATGGAGATCTTCTCTCCAAAATTGTATTGGGCCCATGCCCCGTGTAAAAATAATTGGGAGCCTTCCCCGGTTCCGGTAGGACTTAGGGTAGTACTGTTTAAGTTATTGAGCCCAAAATGTGTTAGGATAAGGAAATCCTTATTTATCTGCGAGTACATTAAGATACGTGCACGGCGTAAATTAAAATTAAGGTTGCTGTTTTCGTTCCCATTAGCGTCGGACGTATCGTCCATATTATACACCGCCTGTCCCTGTACCCAGGAAACAATACGAAGGTATTTGGAGCTATCTTCCCCAAGTTCAAATTTAAAGCCCCCATCATAATTTGGGAAGCCTTGCGCGTTTATAGATTGACAAATAATTAGGAAAAGCCCTGATAAAAAAAGGGCGGGTCTGAGAGATACTAACATAATTCTG
>JABDPH010000475.1 GCA_013042925.1 Eudoraea sp. | reverse complement strand
GAGCAACAGATAATGAAAAATTAGAGGAAATTTATGATGAAATAAATAAATTGGAGAAAACAGAAGTTGAAGAATTTAAGTATTATAAATATGAGGAGAAATTCAGACCATGGATTCTTTTGGCTGGCGCTTTGCTCCTTATGGAATGGTTCCTGAGAAATACAGTATTTAGAAGCTTTATTTAGAATATGATTCAGTTAGACGAGAAAATATATTTTTACCTTCTTTCCATTATTCCGATAATGGTAGTTATATACCTATTGCTTCAAATTTGGAAAAAAAGAACCCAAAAGAAGTTTGCCACTCCCCATCTGTTGAAAAGACTATCTCCTAATAAGTCTAAATTCAAATCAATATTAAAATTAATTTTTCTCGTTTTAGGGATTTCATTTCTGGTTTTAGGCCTTGTAAACCCAAAAATTGGAACAAAATTAGAAACAATCAAACGAGAAGGAGTAGACATTGTTTTTGCTATCGATGTCTCAAAAAGTATGTTGGCTGAGGATATTGCTCCAAACAGACTAGAGAAATCCAAGCGATTGGTTTCTGAAATTATTAATCAACTAGCCAGTGATAGAATAGGTATAATTGCGTATGCAGGTCAGGCTTTTCCTCAGTTGCCAATAACTACAGATTACGGCGCAGCTAAAATGTTCCTTCAAAGTATGAATACAGATATGCTTTCATCACAAGGAACGGCCATTAATGAAGCTATTGAACTGGCATCTACCTATTTTGATGATGAGGAACAAACAAATAGGGTATTGTTTATTGTTTCAGATGGTGAGGATCATTCTGAAGGCTCAACGCTGGATGCTGTTGAATTAGCAGTTGAAGAAGGAATAAGAATTTTTACAATTGGTGTTGGAAAGACAAAAGGCAGTCCAATTCCCATTAAAAGAAATGGAATCGTAGAAAGTTTAAAAAAAGATTCACAAGGTGAAGTGGTTATCACCAGACTAAATGAAGAGATATTGGAGGAAATTGCCGACGAGGGTGATGGGGAATACGTAAACGGATCAAATACGGATGATGCTGTAGACTTCATTAAAGAAGAATTAAACCAAATGGACAAAAAAGAATTTGAAGCCAAGCAATTTGCAGAATATAAGGACCAATTTCAATGGTTCCTGGGTATTGGTCTTTTGTTTTTATTTTTGGAAGTTTTTTTACTGGACCGAAAAACCAAATGGCTCAAAAAATTGAATTTGTTTAACGAACAGGAAATTCACTAAAATGAAAAAGTTTGTATTATTTACTTTTTTTATAAGCGCTGTTGCTTTTCCACAAGATGATGTGAAAGAAAGGGAAAAAGCGCTCAAAGCCTCAACAGACATAACATTTGAAGCGAATAAGGATTTAGCGGATAACGATTTTATAGATGCGGAGGTGAATTACAGAAGAGCCATTTCCAAAAGTGATGAGAATACGGCGGCCCCATATAATTTGGGAAATGCTTACTATAACAAAGAGAGTTTTTCTGAGGCTTTTGGCCGTTTTAAGCAAGCAGGGGAATTGACATCGGAAAAACCTGTTAAGCATAAGGCATTTCACAATATGGGCAATGTATTCATGAAAAATAAAGAATACGCAAAGGCCGTTGAAGCTTATAAGGAAGCATTGCGCAATGATCCGTCGGATGAAGAAACCCGATATAATCTGGCACTGGCTAAAGAGCTCCTGGAAAAAGATAAGAATAATCAGAACAAAGACGATAATAAAGAGAATCAGGATCAGGAGGAGAAAAAAGATAAAAACCAGGACCAGCAAGACCAGGGAGATAGTAAAGACGAAAACAAAGGCGATCCCAAAAACGAAGAGAACGATAAAGAGAGTAATGAAGGTGATAATGGAGAGCAGGAAAAAGAAGAAAATAAAAAAGGTGAAGGAGATGACAAAGAAGAAGAAAAAAAGCAGCCTGAACAAGGAGATCAGGAACAGCAAAAACAACCCCGGCCAAACCAGTTGTCTCAACAGCAAATAAAAAATTTACTCGAGGCAATGCAAAATGAAGAGAAAAAAGTTAAAGAAAAAATGGATGCCCAGAAAGTAAAAGGGGTTAAAACAAAAAATGAGAAAGATTGGTGATATTTAATAAACTTAAATATTTTATCATTTGGATATCTTTTCTATTACTGGCCTCTGGCCAGGCAATAGCACAAGATAAAGAGGCTATTACTTTTGAAGTAAAACTCAGCAAAAGCAGGTTGGGAATAAATGAGCGGCTAAGGGTAGATTTTGAAATGAACAAAGACGGCGATAATTTTACCCCTCCTGATTTTGAAGGCTTTAGAGTACTAATGGGACCCTCCCAATCTATTAGTTCTTCCTGGATAAATGGTGTCAGGAGTTATTCCAAAACATATTCCTATACCCTTGCCCCTACTTCTAGAGGGAAATTTACTATTAAGCAGGCAACAATCACAATTGATGGAAAGATCTATAAATCCTTGTCGAAAAATGTAGAGGTTACAGCGGCTGTAGATAAACCAAATGATCAAATGTCTGTAGAAGACTTTGCTGATGACAATTTACATTTGGTAGCAGAAGTTTCCAAAACTTCTCCTTATCTCAATGAGGCTATAAGTGTTGTTTACAAATTATATGTAAGTCCTACTATTAATGTTTCTAATTTTCGTCCACTGGATAATCCTAAATACAATAATTTTTGGAGCCAGGATATGCCATTCACAAGATATGATGTTCAAAATGGTACTTATGAAGGAAAGGCTTATCGTTATGTTGTTCTTAAAAGAGTCGTGCTCTACCCGCAAAAAAACGGCGAATTGACCATTGAACCTCTCTCTTTGGATGTAACATTGGAAGTACCTACTAACAAACGCGACTTTTTTGGTGGGAGAATATATACTCAAACCAATAAAACAGTATCGGCAGGAAGGCGCGTGATTAATGTAAAACCCTTACCATCTGAAGGGCGGCCTGCAGATTTTGGAGGAGCAGTGGGTAATTTTGAGTTTTCTGTTACCACCAGCAAAACAGCATTAAATGCTTCAGAGTCATTACAAGCGACAATTACTGTACAAGGGAACGGGAATTTAAAACTATTTCAATTACCTGAACCTTCACTTCCCGGAGCTTTAGAAGTTTATGAACCGGAATTTAATGAAGAAGTGAGAACAACACTCTCAGGTATGAAGGGAAAAGTGAGCAATAATTATACTATAGTCCCATCATTCAGAGGAAAATACCCCATCCCTAGTATTTCATTCAGCTATTTTGACCCGGAATTAGAGATGTACAAATCGGTAGCCTCTGATGAAATTATGATAAACGTTATGGAAGGCCCCTTAGGATCAGTTGCAACAGCGAGCGGTCCTTCAATAACAAATAAGCAGACGGTTATCAACTCAAATGATCAGTTTAATTTTATTAAACTTAAACCAAACCTATCTGTTATTGGCACTAATTATTTTTTTGGTTCTACACGGTTTTATTTTTGGTTGTTTTCACCATTTTTGCTTATTCCAATTGCGGTACTGTTTGGTAAAAGACGCGAAGCCATCGCTAGTGATGTAGCGGGCAACAAAATCAAGAAGGCCAACAAACTGGCAAGGAAATACCTCTCAGAAGCCAAAAGAGCCTTAGGTAACAAAGAAGCATTTTATATAGCACTTGAAAAAGCTTTACACAACTATCTAAAAGCCAAGCTAAAAATCGAAACCTCTGAGTTTAGTAAAGATAAAATAGCCTCTTTATTGTCTAAAAGAGGAATAGGCGAGACCACTAACCATGCCTTTGTAGATCTGCTTAAGAATTGTGAAATGGCTCGCTATAGCCCTTTCTCTGATGTTCAGATGCAACAAGATTACAATAAAGCCGGTGAAACAATTTCATCAATAGACAAAAAGCTTTAGTTATGAAGAATTTGATCTTCTTATTATTAATCCTGCTATCGTTTACAGCCAATGCTCAAAACGAAGCACTTTTTAACAGGGCAACAGCGTATTATAATGAAGGTGAATATGAAAAAGCATCTGAGAATTACTTTAAAATATTGGAAAATGGTGAACATTCGGCAGCAGTTTATTACAATATAGGTAACTGTTACTACAAATTAAACCAGATAGCGCCAAGTATTTATTATTATGAAAAGGCTTTGTTGCTTAAACCCAATGACAGGGAAATTAAAAATAATCTGGCATATGCTCAAAATATGACTTTGGATGCTTTTGAACCGCTTCCGGAGACAAGTCTATCCAAGCTATACAAAAACATCACCGGATTGCTCTCTTTCGATCAGTGGTCTTATGTTGGTGTTTTCTTTGTATTCCTTTTTGTCCTGGCCTATATTCTATTTTATTACCTTAGATATTCTACTCATAAGCGAATAGCATTTATCACCAGTATTGTTTCTTTCTTTATCGCGGTTTTTTGTATTGTACTGGCATTGATTCAATTTCAGGATTTTGAGGCGGATGTGCCAGCCATTGTATTTTCCGAGGAGCTAACAGTAAAATCTGAACCAAATAATAGAAGTTCACAAGCTTTCCTTCTGCATGAAGGAACAAAAGTATATGTATTGGATGAGTTGGATAATTGGAAAAAAATAGAACTGATAGATGGGAAAACCGGATGGGTCCCTGCGGGCGAAATTAAATTGTTGAAGGATTTTTAATTTTATTTAACAATTATTCATTGTAGTTCCATTTATATTTGCTCTTTAACCAATTTAACAATGACTAGATCTGCAATTATAGCGACCCTTATTGGCATTTGGCTGTTTGCGATAGTTGCCCCATCTGTCATTACCTTGGTAAATAATGGGGAAAGCATTATTATCTCTTTGAATTTAAATGAAGAAGAGCAGCAAGAACAGTCTAAGAAAGACGACAAAGAGGAAAAAATATTGCTAGAAAATTGGCTTGCACAGACAGAATTATCCCAACAGGAAAAATCTCTTTTTTTAGAAATTGAAAAAATAATTTTTTCTGCTAATTCAATTGAAATTCCATTACCGCCTCCGGAATTCGATATTTACCCTGCATAAATCCATATACAATTTAGTTTCTAATCAATCCTTAATAATTTATTGAGGACAATACTTTTATAATTATGTTTAAATATTTAAAAAACGACCTACCGGCTAGTATAGTGGTATTCTTTGTGGCACTACCCTTGTGTTTAGGAATAGCCTTGGCCAGTGGCGCACCTTTATTTTCTGGATTAATAGCCGGAATAGTGGGAGGTATTATAGTTGGATCACTTAGTGGCTCACATATCGGGGTCAGCGGCCCCGCTGCGGGTTTAGCAGCCATTGTTTTAACTGCAATTGGTGCTCTGGGAGGTTATCAAAACTTTCTAGTGGCAGTTGTTTTAGGCGGTGCCATTCAAATCATATTCAGTATTCTCAGGGCAGGTATTATAGCCTATTATTTTCCTTCTTCAGTTATTAAAGGCATGCTCACAGGGATTGGAATCATAATAATTCTAAAACAAATTCCTCACTTCTTTGGATACGATTCAGATCCTGAAGGCGATTTTGCTTTTTTGCAGGTCGATGGACAAAATACAATATCCGAGATCTTTACTACTTTTAAATATATAAGTCCGGGTGCTGCCTTGATAGCCTTTATTGCCCTGGGGATATTAATTCTCTGGGATAAAGTTCTTACCAGGAAAGCGAAAATTTTTCAACTGGTTCAAGGTCCCCTGGTAGCCGTTTTCCTTGGAATAATATTTTATAATCTAACAAAAGATAATACATTATTGAACATCTCTTCAGATCATCTTGTAAGTGTCCCCATCCCGGATACAATAGATTCTTTTATCGGTCAGTTTAGATTTCCTAATTTTCAGGTTATAGCCCGTCCGGAAATATGGATAACAGCCTTTACTATTGCATTGGTTGCAAGTCTTGAAACACTTTTATGTGTAGAGGCTACGGACAAACTGGATCCCCGAAAAAGAGT
>JABDPH010000471.1 GCA_013042925.1 Eudoraea sp. | reverse complement strand
TATTTACTGATGATGTCGCCAAGTTTGGGGCGGCTATGCTCTCTTTCCGTAGATTTTATATCCGCCTCCTTTACAGTTGCTTCTGCGGCATTGCTAATTGCAGAAAGTACTTTGAGCGCTTTTTCAGATCGGTTTGAAGCCACTAAATACCTTGGCGATTCAGGGATGAAGAACAATACAATTACAAATATAGATGCCGGCAGTATTTCCGCCCAGAACATCCATGACCATGTTTGAAATCCCAACCAAAGCTCCTCTTCTGCACCACCGGAAAGCCCCACAAGTGAGTAATTACTCATAAATGCCACAAAAAGACCAATTACAATCATGAGTTGTTGTAAAGTGGCCAGACGGCCTCTGATTTTTGAAGGGGCAATTTCACTGATGTAAAGTGGGGCCAATATACTGGCTGCACCTACAGCCAACCCGCCAATTAATCTATAAATAACGAACTCCAGAGAACCTTGAGAGATACCTGAGCCCCAGGCACTGATAATAAAAACAACAGCTGCGATCAACATCATTGGTTTTCTTCCGAACCTGTCGGCCAATGTCCCGGCGAAAAAAGCACCCACAACACAACCCAGGAGTACTGAGGCAACATTAAATCCTGTACCCGTAGCATCAGAGTTAAATGCGACCTGCAAGGCATCTACTGTACCATTTATTACTCCGCTGTCAAATCCAAATAAAAATCCACCTATCGCGGCAACGAATGCCAAAAAGATGACTTTAGGTAAATTGTAACTTTCAATGTGTGTGGATTCTTGTTGTTGATCACTCATTTTGCTTAGGGTTTGGTTAGGTATTCAGTTGCCCGTATAGGGTTTCTTCTCTTGGTGAGCTGTAGCTCAGTGTCATTTCAATTTGTGAATATAATGGATTATTTTTCAATTACCGAGATTTTTGGAGAATCTGATGGTATTTTGAGTTATACTTTTTTTGTGGTGACTGAATTTTTTGTTTCTACATAAGCTATCAAAGCACCGTAAAAAAGTAAGATGATAATTTAACGATTAATTATGCTGGTTTTAATTGGAACCTGACGATCTTGTATATGAGCCGTTGCAATGGTTAATGTACGGTTCTTGGCTTTCAATTATGGTTCTAATTGATTTAGCACAATGTTTTTATACCAAATTTCATAGGGGCCCCCTGAATGTGCCTGCAGGCATACATAACCGCTTGTTGGCACATCATCTTGCTCGGTGTATTTTGCTGTTGTAACTCCATTGATTTTAATTTCAATATCTGGGCCATTGGCCGTGATATTAATCTCATTCCATTCCAGCGGATCAATAATTTCCTCAATGAGTTCCTTATCAGCTACTTTATAAATTATGACAGGGAAGATATCCGGCCTGGGGTATCGTGAAGTATCGGGCCTGTTCTCATCTACCAGGCTTCCCCAAAGAGGATAAAGGCCCGTTGTATCCTTCGGTGTTGCATCAGAAAATTGAGGAATTGCACCGGCATCAATATATCCTATGTCGGCCTGATAGCCCATTACTTCATCAGAATTGGGTACGCGTTTAGCTCTGAAACTTATTCCTCCATTGGTATTTATGTCGTTCGTTATAAATTTAGCGGATAATTTCAATTCAAAATTTTCATACTTCTGTTCCGTACACAGGTAGTAACTTTTGTCGATTTGTTTTTCCAGGTTGCCCCCAATTATGGCTCCCTTATCCACCCTGAAAACAGTATTTGACCCTTCCCAGCCTTCAAGCGATTCTCCGTTAAACAATTTAATTTCGTCCGAGCTCCCGCAGGAAATAAATAATACAATAGAATAAAAGAAGGCAATTGGGTTTAAAATGTTTCTCATCATTATTCTGGTTGTAGTGTCGATAGCCATTGTTCTACCTTGTTTTATTTCCAACTCTGCAATTCAATCAAATTACCTTCAGGGTCTCTGGAATATACAAAATTAATTTCTCCAACTCCTTCAACTTTTCTTTTCGTGATTTCACCAAATACGCTTCCCCCGTTTTTTACCAAAATTTCAAGAATTGTTTCTACATTTTCAACCTCAAAAGCTATATGCCCGTAACCTCTTTTGTTTGGGGGTATAAATTTATGATTTTCAATATTTTCATATTGGTAAATCTCAAGAGTTGGTCCATTTTCTCCATATCCCGGAAGTAATAGATGTGCACCTTCCAATTTGACATTTTTTAAGCCAGTTCCTTTATCAAGCCATTCTCCGGATTGATTTCTAATAGGAGGAACAATTTTGCAATTGAAAGTTTTTATGTAGAAATCTACAAGTGCTTTCCAATTAGTGCTGACAATGTTCGTATGAGCGAATCTCATTTTAAGATTTAAATTTTATTAAGGTGAGAAAGAGTCCTTTCATTTTTTTATTTCCATTAGTGTATTTTTTTCAGCTTGTTTGCAGCAGCTTGACTATAATTTGATCACGCCCAGGCGTGATTAGCCTGTCGTTCTCTGGTTCTGTAGGATTGCAGCCGTTGTTGTGATTAGTATTTTTAATTCAGTTTATTCAAGAGTCCATTTAATATTTCGTCTTTTTTATCTAATAAATGGTCCTTAATCAAGATATCAGGAATAACTCCCTCTTCTTTTGTACTTCCGTTAACCCTTACAATTTGTCCTTTAGAGACTTTAACAGGGATTCCTGTATTTGGAAGGGCATATTGAAATTGAGATGCATATAAAGACGGGTAATCACCTGTTTCTTCTCCAACAATAATTCCAAACTTATAATCTTGTATTTGAGCAGCTGTTACAGCTGACTGAGAATGTGATTGTCTGTTTACCAAAACATAGACTTTTCCATTAAATCGCTTTTCCTCTGGTTGGGGTTGATATTCATCAAACTTATAATTGTAAATTTCACCATTGTTGTGTTTCAAAATTTCTTTAAAATAGGCCATAGTTGTATCGCTGTTTTTTCTGGTGTGTTCCTTAAGAAATTGACTTGTTTTCAAAGTGAACTTAGAATTCCATTTGAAAGGTTTATTAGCAAAATAGGACACTAAGTAATCACTAAAAGAATCATTGCCTCCAGAATTATTTCTTAAATCAATTATTAGATTTCTACTTTCAGTTTTCCTTATTTCAACGAAAGCTGAGTCAATAAATCTTTGATACTTCTGTTCATCACCCGAAAAGTTTCCCGGATTTAAGTAGGCAGATTTTTCATAGAATTTCAACTTCATTTGTGCGTTCAGCACATCGGTTCTTTTCATTTCATATTCTTCTATTAAGTTTATCGCATTCAATGAGAGTTTTTTGACTTGACCATCTGAAATGATTTCGACTTCAAATTTATCCTGCTTGCCAAATACCTGCCAGTAATATCTTGGAAATGAATACATTTCAATTTTTGCATTTTTAAAGTATATCCTTTCTGCCGAGACCTGAGGGTAAATTTCAGACATAATATCATTCATTGACATTCCATTGATACTTAGTATTTCCGAGCCAATTTTAATATCCGGATTATTAGAAAAGTTTTTTCGGATTAAGCTTTTATTATTTTCGAATGCAATTTCTAAAGGAAATATTGTTCCACCACTATATGCATAAATACCATAAGAAGCTCCAGGAAAATCTATTTCTGTATGTCCATTATTAGCAGCTGATATTACTTTTTGAAAAATGTTGGTTGCTTGTAAAAGAGTTATGGAATCTTTACCAATTGAATTCATTACACTTTTATAGTTTTTTTTGAAATCTTCCTCATTGACATATGCATAAATATTATAATGAGCATCAATTAATGAATTATATAAATAGTCTAAATCTTTAAGAATTTCATTTTGCCCAAATTTAGTGTTTGGCTGTTGACCTATTAAG
>JABDPH010000469.1 GCA_013042925.1 Eudoraea sp. | reverse complement strand
GCATCAAAACTATTGGCAAGGGTAAAGAGTTTTATTACAATTCCCTTAATATTTATGGAACCCCTACAGAAAAGGATGTTCAAAATGCAAAATTTATACTTCATTTTGAAGATGAACCGGCAAGTGTTGATATGGAAACTGTATTTTCCACGGAGGATGCCAGGGCTTATTTTGAAGATTTTGCCGCATCATATGAATTTCCTGTTAACATTAAATTTGCGACCCACATTGCAGCTGACGCAATGGTAAGCAATGCAACCAAAACATTACTTATAAAACGCAATGCAAGGTTTAGCCAAAACCAACTGCTTACATTAGCAAATCATGAGATTGGGGTACACCTGGTAACTACTTTTAATGCTTCTCTTCAACCTTTAAAAATATTTTCCAACGGTTTTCCAAAAAATGTAGAAACTCAGGAAGGATTGGCAGTTTTTAGCGAATACATGAGCGGTGCGCTTACAATTAAAAGACTTAAAGAACTAGCATATAGAGTTTTAGCATCAGATAGTTTAATTAAAGGTTATAGTTTTGCAGACACCTTCGATCTGATACATAACCAATACAAATTGAACAGAAATGACGCATTTTCAATAACACTAAGAGCACATAGAGGCGGAGGTTTCACCAAGGATCGACTATATCTTAGTGGATTGAAAAAAATCTACAAACGTTATAAAAATGGCGAGTCTATGGATGTATTACTTACCGGAAAAGTAGCGATGAACAATGCTGATCAAATAAAATATTTGCAAAATTTAGGTTTAGCTAAGCCCATCAGCCATAATAATCTGGCATATACGACAAATAGGAGCTCAAACCCCACGCTCGATTTTATTTTAAATAATTTGAAATAGACTAATCCAGAAATTTTGCCTTTAGTTCCGGGGTGGGTATCATGCAGTCATTTTGTTTACCAAACCAGCTATACCTGTTTTTGGCTATCAGATCATAGATCCAATCTCTAATAGGTCTTGGAACCCATTCAAAAATACTTAACAGACGCCAACCACCACCAAAAGATTTACCAATCTCCAAAGCCGCAGTTGATTTAATATAATAGGCAGTATTAGGGTCAATTAGTATGATTGAATCTATTTGTGATGAATCTATACCCCTTTCATTCAAAAGCATTTTGGCCGTATCACTTTGCAAGGCTGCAAACTTATAACGATTTTTTTTATCATGCCTAATGACAAACTGAATGGAACTATTGCAAAGGTTGCAAACGCCATCGAACAAAATAATTTTTTTATCGCTATTTGCTATCACAAGGTAAAAATAAGGCCTAAAAGCAAGATTCCGATAGGTTTTATAATCAATTTAAGAAACTAGGGGGATTGCATATAGAGGGAATATTTAATTATATGCCAATTTAGACAAGGGATTCCTTTGCTATTAATTATCAATAACTACTTTTTGGTTTCAACCAATTCTAATTGATCCACACTCACATTGGTTGTAAACATCCCGTAATTGACTACTGCTTTATTTTTCTCTAGTTTATCTATACTTCCTACTGCCCGGCCATCATGCATCCTTACCCGGTCGCCAATTTTAAATACGGGTCTTGGTTTATTTTTTTCCTTTAATTTGGCTTTTCTGCTATCAGTTTTCTTTTTCTCCCGTATTACTTTTACTTTTTTCTGAACTTCTTGTGCAGTTTCTAGCTTCTTTTGTCTTTCTACCTTGGCCTTAGTGGCGGATTTCTTTTTCCGCTTACTATTTTCAGTCTCCACAATTCGCAAAAGTTCTGAGACCAAAACGCGCTTTTTTTTGTCTAAAAAATATTTTTCTGCTGCTGTGTTTATTTTATTACCCAAATGTATCATTCGCTGGTCATGATCATACAGCTCCTGATAATTTTCTAATTTAGATTTAATCTTTGCATTTAATTTTTCTAACCTTATTGATTCATCCCGAGCTTTGGATTCTTCTTCTTTTAGCCTGGATCCGGTTTGAGCCATTTTGTTCCGTTCCTTTTGCATTTTAGCAATGGTGGCATCAAATCGCAATTTACCGCGTTCCACCTTCTTCTTGGCCTTGTTTATCAAATTATAAGGAATTCCATTTTTCTGCGCTACTTCAAAAGTAAAAGAACTGCCTGGCTGCCCTAACTCTAATTGAAAGGTAGGTTCCAGAGTTTTAGAATTGAAAAGCATATTCGCATTTGTGGTGTGCGGTAACTCATCAGCTAAGGCCTTAAGGTTAGCATAATGTGTGGTGATAACGCCAAATGCACCACGTTCATAAAAAACTTCTAAAAATGCCTCTGCAAGGGCGCCCCCTAATTCAGGATCACTTCCGGTTCCAAATTCATCAATAAGGAATAAGGTATTCTTATTACACTTCCGAAGAAACCGATTCATGTTCTTAAGTCTGTAACTATAAGTGCTCAGATGATTCTCAATAGATTGATTGTCTCCTATATCCGTAAGTATATTTTTAAACAAACATACAGAACTTCGTTCATGAACAGGAATCAAAAGACCGCTTTGCAGCATAACCTGAAGTAATCCAATGGTTTTTAGCGTAATGCTTTTTCCTCCTGCATTTGGACCTGAAATTATGATTATCCTGTTTTCCGGATGTAACTCAATAGTTTGTGGCCATGTCTTTTCACCGCTTTTTTTGTTAGTTAGAAAAAGCAAGGGATGGAAAGCATCTCGCAAATAAAGCCTGCTAGAATCATTTATTTCAGGCAATAGTGCATTCATATCTCTAGCATATTTTGCCTTGGCAGCAGTAATATCAATCTGTGTAAGAAAACTTTGGTACTCCCGGAGGAGATATTCGTAAGGTCTTATTAAATCTGTTAATTGATTAAGAATCCTTTGAATTTCTTCTTTTTCATCAAATTCCAGGTTATTGAGTTCCCTGCTGTACTTTAATGACGCTTCTGGTTCTATATAAACAATACTTCCCGTTTTGGAGGTTCCCATAACAGTTCCCTTAACCTTACGTCTGTACATAGCTTTAACAGCTAGTACCCTGCGATTGTCTACAACAGACTCTCGAATTTCATCCAAATATTCAGCAGACTGACTAGCATTAAGTGCAGTAGCAAAACTTTGATTGATCTTTCCTTTAACCTGGTTTATTTGCCTGCGAATTATTTTTAATGCTTCCGAAGCATTGTCTTTCACCTCACCAAAGCGATCGATAACCAATCCAATATTAGTAGTTATCTCGGTATTGGATTCTATTTGTTCGATGCAAGAAAATAATAAGGGATAATATTCCTTAAATTTTTTAAAGAACTTTTTGTGTGTATTTACCAGAGTACAGATATGAGCAATCCGCCGGAAACCTGAAATTTCCAGGGTAGTATTTTCTATTTTGAGCAGCTTTAGCTCATTGTTTATTGTATCAAATCCGTGATTTGGTATCTTATTATCATTGCTAAAAGAAGCCAGATATTCTGATGTTTGGCCCAGAATTTCCAAGAGCTCTTTCTTTTCTGATATTGGCTGTATAGATAAAGCATCCATTTTTCCCAACTCTGTACTACAGCGGTCAGACAATTGTTGTAATACCTGCGGGAATTCTAAATCTTGTAAAGTCTTTTTATCTATTATTTGCATTACCGGGAATTGCAGATGGCAAAGGTATGGAATAGGTGTGATTTTGAAAATTCTATTGTTCAATGAGTAAAATGAGCGCATATTTTACTGTTAAGGGCAATAATCATACATAATCAGCTGTTTTAATAGCTATAGACTAAGTATGCAGTTTTATATGAGAAGATCTTACCATAGAATTTGCTTGTTGTTCCTGCTTGTAATAATAACTAGTTGCAGTACTACGAGGAATGTTGATATTCTAACCATAGAGCCTGCTCCGGTATCTCTTTCCAATACGATTAAAAGAGTAGGGATAATAGGAGGTAAAGTACATTTAAAGGAAGAGAAAGAACAAACCGGACTGCACCAGCTCATTTCAAGAGAAAATCAACAACTTGCCAAAGAAGCAAGGGATGCGGCAATCAAAGGTTTATATAATGAACTTACTGGCGACAGTCGTTTTGATACCATCATATTGATGGAAGATTTAGTGCAAAATGAGAAAAATCCTGATAATAATGGAAACTATTTAGACTGGGACGTAGTCGAAGCATTATGTCAAAGACATAAGGTTGATGCTATTTTTTCAATGGCTTATTATGATTCGGACACCAAGGTATCTTTAAAGAAAACCACGATGGATCAACTTAATTTATTACGTGTTAAAGAAAAAGTTCCAGCGCACCAGATTACACTAGAAACCTTGATTGAAAACGGCTGGCGAATTTATGACCCCTCGAACAAGCTGCTTATTGATGAATTTACTTTTAACAATCAGATTGTTTCAACTGCTAAGGGACTTGATCCGTATGAAGCACTGCAGGCAATAGAAGACAGAGCAAAAGATATAGTAGAACAGGGCAAACAAACAGGAAGTTCCTATGGTGCCAGACTGCAGCCCTATGAGCATAGTATAACCAGGGAATATTATGTAAAATGCACACCAATATTCGAAGAGGCCGAAGCCTATACACTATCTGGTAATTGGGAATTAGCTGCGGATCTATGGAAAAAAGAAGCGGAAAATCCAGATCCGAAAATAAGCAGTAAAGCCTGCTATAACCTCGCAGTTTTGAATGAACGAAACAATAATCTGACAGCTGCAATGGAATGGGCAATTAGAGCTAATACTAAAAACCGGTCAAAATACTTTGCGGCGTATATTGAAGCATTGGAGTACAGACAGCAGCAAAATCAATTGCTTCATTTGCAACAATCCGAACCTTTAACTTCCAAATAGCTTTCCAGACAGATTAGAACATCGCTATTGATTTGGTAAAGTCGTTATTATTGATTTAATTTTACAACGATTACTAAGTCCTTTGTTAAATGAACGTTGCTATTCATCCGAGCTGGCAGAGTCAGCTCCAATCCGAATTCCAAAAACCCTATTTCGATACATTGGTACGGTTTGTTAGAGATGAATATCGTTCGACAACCTGCTATCCTAAAGGGAATAACATATTTGCTGCCTTTGACCACTCCAATTTCGAGCTCACCAAAGTGGTGATCATTGGTCAGGACCCTTACCACGGACCCAATCAGGCTAATGGCCTCTGTTTTTCCGTAAAAGACGGAATTCCACATCCACCATCTTTAATAAATATATTTAAGGAAATAGAGACAGATATTGGGAAACCATACCCTAAAAGCGGTAACCTTGAACACTGGGCAGACCAGGGTGTGTTGTTGCTAAATGCCACTTTAACTGTCAGGGCGCATAGTGCCGGTAGTCATCAGAATAAGGGTTGGGAAGTTTTTACTGATGCAGTGATACGCAAGCTTTCAGCAGATAAAGAAGGGTTGGTATTTCTGTTATGGGGAGGATATGCAAGAAAGAAGATTAGCTTGATTGATACCTCGAAACACCACATTCTTACTTCCGGACATCCCTCACCTTTAAGCGCCAACAGAGGTCTTTGGTTTGGGAACAAACACTTCAGCAAGACAAATGAACTCTTGAAGAATATGGGTAAAACGCCTATAAACTGGTGATTAGCTCGTCAATATCAAGTTTATTCTTGATCAATTTTAATTTAAAGAGATAATCCTGTACGATGTTTATTGTTTCTAGACTTATTTGAGACTGGCTCCATTCTGTTAGGCCTAACCATTCTCGTACATCCTCAATACGTTGTTCATATTTGTTAGAAATTGTCCTGTCAATACTGGGGATATGTTTCAATTCAGTGGTGTAAAGATTAATGATCTCTAAAATATGTTGGAGTATTTTTCTATTCTTATTTAGAAACGATTCAGTAGCAGCGATAACAAAACAAGGCCATGGAGTAGGGCAGTCTGCAAGTCTTCTGAATATGCCTGAATCAACAATAGGTTTAGTCGTAAAGTGTTCCCACATAAAATAATCTGCTGTCCCCAATTTTAGAGCGTCTATAGCACCATCCAGGGTATTCACTATATGGAAATTAAGTGAAGATGTATCCCATCCGTTAGATTGGGCATTCACAAAGGACATAAGATGGCTGCCACTGCCAAACCTGCTAATTGCCACAGTTGCATTTTGTAGATCCGCCATATTTTGGAATTCACTATCAGCAGCTACGTGGATACCCCATTGAAGGGGTGTAGCTATATACTCCTGGACTATTTTTACAGGATTACCTTCAATAATACTTTTTACAATGCCTTCAGTGAGAATAATAGCCAGGTCTGCCCGACCTTCTTCCAGCATGGCACACATCTTCCCGGTACCTTCCGGAACATCTGTCCATATCAGGTTAATCCCTCTTGTTTCAAATGAGCCTTCTTCTATAGCCATGAGCCAGGCATAATTAAAATGCTCGGGGACTCCAATAATCTTAACAGTTTTCAATATGCCGTGAGTTTTTCAAGCGTATACTTAATAAGAGCATCTATAGTTTTAACCGGATCTTTAGAAAACTGACCTGTACTTCTATTTGCTAATATACAGTTCATTGATGCCGCTCTGTGACCCATTAATTTTGAAAGGCCATAAATAGCTGATGTTTCCATTTCCAGATTCGTAATCCTCATTCCATTATACTCAAAAGAGCTTAACTTGGAATTCAGGTCATTGTCCTCCAATAGTAATCGCAATCTACGTCCCTGGGGTCCATAAAAACCAACATTTGTACCTGTGAAGCCCATAATAACGCTATCTGAGCGTAGTTTTTCGGTTAATTGAAGATCGGACTCCACAACATAGGGAATAGATTTAAAGACAGACCATGCCGTTTGATCTATAAATGCAAGCTGAATTTCTGGGTGTTGAATATGTTCACTATCGTAGAAATGAAGCACATTATCAAAACCAATGGCATATTCACTTAATATAAAGGTATCTGTTTCAATATAGGGCTGAAGTCCGCCCGAAGTACCAACACGGACAATGTCCAGACTAGTTTTATTTTCTTTTATTGTTCTAGTCTCGAAATCAATATTAACCAATGCATCGAGCTCATTAATTACAATATCAATATTGTCTGCTCCAATGCCTGATGAAACTACAGAAATTCTGGTTCCATTGAGCATTCCTGTATGAGTAATAAATTCCCTTTTTCCTTTTTTTACTTCTATTGTATCAAAATATTTAGAAACTAATGGAACTCGGTTTTGGTCACCGACAACAATGACGGTCTCTGCCAGGTCTTGAGGTAATAAATTAAGGTGATATATGCTGTTATCAGCATTAAGAATGAGCTCAGAAGCACTCAGCTGCATACTACAGTTTTAAAATTCTGTCGGACTCCGTATTATATAAGAAATTATACTTTAATGCGCCTCCCAGATAGTCTTCACTGTCTCTTATTTGAGAATAATAATTGGTTTGTCCATCGAGTATTTCTTTTCCTTTTGCTGTTAACCGTACGGGATTGAATGAAGAAAAAAGTGGCCGCAGGTTAGAAATTACTCGCTCGTATTGAGTGTCACCAAAACCATAAAATCCTTGATTTTCAAGTAGTTTATTTAGTAATTGTTTTTTAGATTTTGGTTTTTGTTGAAGAGAATATTCAAGAACGCGATTCTCCAGTTCGTTCAAACCATTTTTAATGGTAGGAAACCTTTTTAAGTGAACTTTGATAGCATCAGAGAGATAGTCAAATTGATAATTATCAAAATCCATCAGATTTTCTAATCGGATAGGATTATCACTGCAATACAATTGCCAGACATAATCTGCATATTCTATATCATTCTGGGAGAGCTTTGTCTTATTAGCATAAGAATTTAAAATTTGTTCATCATTTAAATCGCTGAGCCCGTACAAACGATTTGTTTCATCCTCATCCCCACTGCATACCAAATATATTTCAGCATATCTCCTGTGTTTCTTTAGCCAACTTAAGACGGCGAGCATATTTATCTGGCAAAATAGGTCGTATTCAAACCAAAGTATAATCTGATCTTGCTGTTTATGATTACAAAGAGAACGATATTCTTTTAAGGTCTTCTCAACAAACCAGGACTTACTGACCTTGTAATTTTTATGAAGAAAATCAAAACGAGTTTTCCAAAACGATTCACTACCTACATTAGTTTCCGTTTTTCCCTCGCAAAGCATTTCCCGCCAGGTGATTATGTCACCCTTAAGTTTTAGTGTTTTTAATCTTTGGGTGAAACTATCCCCGTTGGTGATATGCAATTGGGAACTCATTATGATTAGGTAGTTTAGTTTATAACGTCTAAAAATAACATTTAATCGAAAAAAACAAAAACAAATTAACAGAAAAACATCTGAAAAAATCGTTAAAAAAATTTCGTGATTTGTTTTTGAACATAAAAACAGGAGTAAAGTTAACCTCCCACTCGTTTTGTTCTAAAACCCATTTCCTGAAGCAAGGTCATTATTTTGTCTCGGTAATCCCCCTGAATTATTATGGAATTGTTTTTAAATGTGCCGCCTACACTTAATTTTTTCTTTAAATCCTGAGCTAATTTCTTAAAATCTTTTTCAGCTCCGCTATACCCCTCCAAAATAGTGATAGGTTTACCTTTTCTTTTTTCATATTTACAGATTATGGGCTCTTTCTGTAGCCACAGTTCTGGTTTCTTCTCAGTAACTTTATCTGCTTCTGAGGAAACATGCTCCGGAAATAAATTCTTTAGTTGATCTTTTAAATCCATTTTAATACTTCTGAAATTAATGTCTTACATACGATAATATTGTATACATAAGTTCTTGATATATAATTATATATATACTTTTATTTAAAGTAAAAAATCACTTTTTAATTAAGCCGAGATCTATTAGGCGTTCATTTAAAAACTCTCCTGCTGTGATATCATCAAAACGTTTATGATGCTCTTCATCAATACAATTATTGAGGCAGTTAAGAGGCATACTGCTTATAGGATGCATAAAAAACGGAATGGAATATCTGGAAGTATTCCATAATTCACGAGGAGGATTAACCACTCTGTGGACCGTAGATTTAAGTTTTTCGTTGGATAGGCGCGAAAGCATATCGCCGACATTAATCATTAACTGATCTGTTGTGGCAATTGCATCAATCCATTCTCCTTTATGATTTTGGACCTGAAGGCCTCTGCCATGTGCTCCCATAAGCAAAGTTATGAGGTTTATATCTCCATGAGCGGCCGCTCTCACAGCATTTTTAGGTTCATTAACAATAGGAGGATAGTGAATAGGTCTTAAAATGGAATTGCCATTTTTAATATAGCCATCAAAGTAAGTTTCAGGAAGATTCAGATGAAGCGCCAATGCTCTTAACACGTACTTGGCGGTCTTCTCCAACATCTTATAAGTTTCTTTGCCAACAGTATTGAATTTTGGCAACTCTTTTACGATGACATTTTCCGGGTATTCCTTTTCAAGTATAGGATCATCTTCAACATATTGACCAAAATGCCAAAACTCCTTTAAATCTCCTTCCTTTCTTCCTTTTGCATGCTCTTTCCCAAAGGAGGTATAGCCTCTTTGGCCTCCAATACCTTCTATTTCATAAGAATCCTTGACAGCCTGAGGTAAATCAAAGAACTTTTTAACTTCCCCATATAAATCTTTTACCAGGTCATCAGAAAGAAAATGACCACTTAGAGCTACAAAGCCAATATTTTCAAAAGCGCTACCTATTTCTTTTGTAAACTTTTCTTTTCGCTCCGGATTACCACTAGTATAATCTCTTAAGTCTACACTGGGAATACTGCTCATAGCTAAGGATTTTATATACTTCCAAAGTTAATAAATATTAAGTGCAAACATGCATGGATTTCTACTGTTTTATTGAGGTCAATTTTGTTACATTTATACCTGGATCACAAGCACAAACTATTTGTTGAAATATGCAATATTCAAGCAAGGGGATAGGTAGAGATAAGCAACTGGAGCTCTACAGGGCCATGTTAAAGCCAAGAATGATCGAAGAAAAGATGCTAATTCTCTTACGTCAGGGAAAGATATCTAAATGGTTTAGTGGTATAGGTCAGGAAGCTATTTCAGTAGGGGTGGCCACTGCTTTGAATGAAGATGAATATATTCTTCCAATGCACAGAAACCTCGGTGTTTTCACAACGCGAGGTATACCTTTATTTCGTTTATTTACCCAATGGCAGGGTAAGTCCAGTGGATTTACAAATGGCCGTGATCGAAGTTTTCATTTTGGAACACAGGAGTATAAGATTGTGGGAATGATTTCCCATCTGGGGCCTCAACTGGGTGTGGCAGATGGTATTGCTT
>JABDPH010000466.1 GCA_013042925.1 Eudoraea sp. | reverse complement strand
TTTAATTCTTCCTATCAGTTTACAGGTATTTTGGATACCGAAGGTACTTTCCTTGAGATAAACGATACTGCTTTAAAATTTTCAGATCTTAAACAGGAAGATATAATTAATAAAAAGTTTTGGGACGCCTATTGGTGGCCTATTCCAGACATGGTTAAAGAAGGGTTAAAGCAGGTCGTAGCTGCCGCAGCCCAGGGTGAGTTTATGCGAAGTGAGATCGTTGTTATTGATAAAAATAAACAACCTATTCCCGTAGATTTCAGTTTAAAACCTATTTATAACGAAGATGGCCAGGTAGTATCCCTTTTGGCCGAGGGCCGTATGATCAAAGAAATGGTTGAGGCAAGACAGAAGCTGAAAATAAGTGAGAAGAAATTTAGATCCTTAGACGAGTTGTCTCCAATTGCTTACATCCTTAGTGATTTTGAAACTGGGGAGATACTGGATTGTAACAGTTCTTTTGAAAATGCTACAGCATATGGGAAAGAAGATTTAGCAAATTTAAGGTACTCCGATCTTGTGCCAGATTCATCAAAACATAAATTAATTAATTTTTTAAAGGAAGTAGATCTAAAAGGCACTTATGGACCTTTCGAACATAAGTTTCGTAAAAAGGACGGAACAACTTATCCCGTTTTAATCAGTGGATCTCTGGTAGGAAATAAAAAAGGCAGAAAACTGCTTTGGTCTACAGCACAGGACATCTCGGAAGTAAGGAAAAAAGAAAAACAAATTAGGGACGAACAAAAATTACTAAAGACCTTAATAGATAACCTACCACTTAATGTCTACATAAAAGATTTGGAATCGCGGAAAGTATTAGTAAATAAGGCAGAATTGAATTATTGTGGATTTAAGGACGAATCGGAAGTTTTAGGTAAAAATGATTTTGACTTTTACGATAAAGAATCTGCCTTAATTTCAAGAGAAGAGGACCTAAGTGTAATTAATAGCTTAGAACCAATTTTGGGTAAGGAAACCATAAGCGTAAAAAAAGATGGTAGTCTGACTAGATTTATGTCATCCAAAATTCCGCTTATTGGTCCTGATGGTAAAGCCAGCGGCCTGATAGGTATTAGCATGGATATTTCGGATCTTAAGCAAAAGGAGGAGGAACTTAGAGACCTAATAAATGTTACTTCTATTCAAAACAAACAACTAATCAATTTTGCACACATTGTATCGCATAATTTAAGGTCTCATACTGCCAATTTTTCTATGTTATTAGAGTTTCTGGTTGATGAAAAAGATGAGAAGGAGCAGGATAATTTAATAAAAATGTTAACAGAAGCGTCCGATAACTTATTGGAAACACTGGACAACTTAAATGAAGTAGTGGCCATAAGTACCAACGTAAATCTGGATAAAAAACCGGTTAATTTAAATGAGAAAATTGTAGCTGCAGAGAAAAATTTAGCGGCGTTCCTTAAAAAGAACAATGCTAAAATTATCAATAAAATACCCGATGATACCTTTATTAAGGTAATACCAGCTTATATAGACAGCATACTCATGAACTTTATAACCAATTCCGTAAAGTATAAGGATGACAGCCGTGATCCGGTTATAAAATTATCTGTATCTAAAAAAACACATTATACTGTTTTAAGTATTGAGGATAATGGGCTGGGTATTGATTTGAATAAATATGGTGAAAAATTATTTGGAATGTACAAAACATTCCATGATAATTCAGATGCAAGGGGTATTGGGTTGTATATTACAAAAAATCAGGTGGAAGCCATGAATGGAAAGATAATGGCTTGCAGTGAAGTGGGCAAGGGAACTACGTTTAACATATATTTTAATGACAAAAATTAAATCGATAGCTATAATAGATGATGACCCAATAACAGTATTTGGGATTAAAAGAATGCTAAGCACTTTAAATGTAAGTGAAAATATCAAAAGTTATGTGAATGGGAAGGAAGCCATTGATGATTTTAAGAGCCTGATGAATGATAAGGCAGAGATCCCAGAGGTTATATTTCTAGATATTAATATGCCTATAATGGACGGATGGCAATTCCTTGAGGAATTCATTACACTTCCTATTACACATAAAATAAGAATCAACATTTTGACTTCGTCCATAGATCCGGCTGACAGGGATAACTGGAAATACTATATGACCAAAACACACCACATTATAGATTATAAAAACAAACCAATACAAAAGAAGGAAATTAAGGAGATTACAAAAGCGGCTTAATTTATTAGCCAGATTTTTGAATAATCTTGATAAGGGATTTATCAAAATTCATATGAACAATTACAGTGGATTTACAAGCGGTCTGAACTTTATGAAGCCTCCCATTTGCAATATCCTGTCTATCTCATTCCTAAGGATACACTTAATGGCGTAAAAGAAAACTAATCTGCAAAAAGTGATTTGATATTGGTATAAGAATTCTCCAGGGCCTTATGAATTTTCTGAGGACCTTTCCATTTTACTTTCTCTATCCCCTCTTTTTTTTGACCTACCAACTTACCTTTGTAAGCGGTTTTCATAGCATACCAATGAACTTCCTTGAGTTTGTAGATTCCGTTTCTCTTAAAAATGTGGTAAGTTTTCCGAAGAAAATTTTCAATCTTTAACCCTTTTACCCCTGTTTCTTCCTCAACTTCTCTAAGCGCACATTCTTCAATAGTCTCGCCTTTTTCCAGTTTCCCTTTAGGCAGATCCCATTTATCATTCCTATATATAAAAAGAACTTTTCCCTTTTTATTGGTTACAACACCCCCGCCAGCAATTTCCATAGGGATTTTTTTTGTAAACTTTTTTAAAATTTCTTCATGGTTAGGATGGTAAATAAATGCCCTTTCCATCTTTTTTTTTGCCAAGGCATCTATAGCATTGTTAATGGCTTCGCCATTTAGCATAAAATACTCACCATTCACGGTATCAGACAGTCTGTTTGTTAAAATCAAAGGGGCATCTTTAACAAAAACTTTATACATTTGTGAAATGGTTTTAGATAAGAACACTGCGGCAAAAACAGCCGAGCTCCTACTGCAAATTAATGCAATTAAGTTGAAACCAGAAAATCCTTTTACATGGGCCTCAGGCTGGAAATCTCCAATTTATTGTGACAACAGGATAATCCTATCTTTTCCAGATATCAGAAATTACATAAGGGAACAAATTGCAAAACAACTCGTAGACTTATACGGGAAGCCAGATGTAATTGCCGGGGTTGCTACTGGTGCAATAGGTATTGGAGTGCTTGTTGCGGACTATCTGGGCTTGCCTTTTATCTATGTGAGGCCGGAAGCCAAGTCGCATGGCAGACAAAATCAAATTGAAGGACAGTTATCTGAAAATCAGACTGTTGTTGTTATTGAAGATCTCATAAGCACAGGTAAAAGCAGCCTTAATGCGGTAGAAGCCCTAAAACAAAATGGGGCGGTTGTAAAAGGAATGTTAGCAATTTTTACGTATGGTTTCAACATCTCGGAGGAGAATTTTAAAGCCAAAGAAATAGAACTTCATACGCTTAGTGATTATGAATATCTTATTGAGCAGGCCTCATCCAGCAAACATATTAAGGAGGACCAATTAAAAACACTCATTGAATGGAGAAACAATCCTTCAATATGGAAATCATAAAAAAATGGAAATAACAACTAAAAAGAAAACCGTCTCTAAAAACATAAAGGATGTTTATGAGTTTGTTATAGATCTTAAAAACTTTGAGCAATTAATGCCCGATAGTATCGATAAATTTGAAGTTTTAGACAACGATACTTTCCTATTTGCTCTTAAAGGGATGCCACAGATAGTACTGAAAAGAAATAATCAACAACCTTTTAACCAACTGGTATTGGGAGCTGCCAGTGAAAAGTTGCCATTTACACTTACTGTGGATATAGCCTCTATAAACGACAATGAAACAGAAGTTGGTTTAAGCTTTGAAGGAGAGTTTAATGCAATGATGGCAATGATGATAAAAACGCCTATTACTAATTTTATGAATGCGTTATCGGAGAATTTGAGTGAAATTTAACTTTCTATTCTCAATTTAATTATCCTCCATACAATTTAATACAAGAGTTCCAATTCCTTGAATGCATATTCTTTTAAAATGGAATCCTCTAATTCCACTATTAAATTTCCAACTTTAGAGACTCCGCGAATATAGCCTGTGAATAGCTTAGAATTACTGTCTTTGAAAGTAGACGGTTTATCCATCCTGAAAAGTAAGCTTTCATATTTTTGGCGCATATCCGTAACTTTTCCAGATTCAAAATCATCAAAAAGTATTTGTAGGTTCTGCAATATGGATGTTTGCACCTCATCCAGATTAAAAGTCTTACCCGTAATTTTTTTTAATGATGAAGCTTTTTTTAAATTTCCGAATTCTAATTGATTAACATTCAATCCAAAACCAATTATAGAGGACTGAATTATATTATTCTTTAAATTATTTTCTATTAGAATACCACATATCTTAAAATTACCTGACATAATGTCGTTAGGCCATTTAACTTGTAAGTTTGGTATAACTAATTTTTTAAGTGCATTAAAAACTGCTAATGAAGTGATTATATTTAATAAGAATTGTTCCTGAATATGGAAGTTCTTAATATACTTTAAAACGCTAAACGTTAGGTTTTTACCTGCTTCAGATTCCCATTGAGACCCCATTTGCCCGCGACCATGCAATTGCTGATTTGCTGTAACTATTGTAAAATCTTCTGGCTTCTCTGAAAGTACTAAGTTTTTTAGGAAGGCATTTGTCGAATCCGTGGCATCAAGTTTGATCCTTATCATCTGGGCTTGTTCGTTTTTGATCTACAATGTTATGTTAAAAACAATAGCTAAGAAAACAAAAAAACAATAACTTTGTATAAATTAAAATTATTGAATGCAGAAAAGTAAAGCGAGTGCAGATGAGTTAATT
>JABDPH010000465.1 GCA_013042925.1 Eudoraea sp. | reverse complement strand
GACTAACCCACCACCTAAAACACGGTTAAATTCTTTGTCGTAAATGTCAAGCCTAAATTCACTCGAAGTATTGATCTGTCCAACCAAAACAGGCTTTGATGTTGTTGTCTTCGAATCATTGAAGTTTTGCCAGGTAATATCCTTCTCTTTTTTGATAACTTCTTCCACAACGGTATTCCACTCCTTGCACGCACCACATTGCCCTACCCACTTGGCATATTGGGTGCCACAATTCTGACAAAAAAAAGCTGTTTTTGTTTTAGCCATTTGAACCTAAGCTGGTTTGGGCTAAAGATATTGTGGTTACTATAAAAATCAAAAGAAAGTTGATAGTTTAAATATCAATCAATATTTAAGTAAAAGGAATACCACTATACTGTTTTAAAAGCCAAAGTCTGCTTTAAGAGCGTCCATTTTTTCCAAAGCCATTTCCTTTGTCAGAAAATCGATCTCTTCCATTGCGAAGGCTTTTTCAAAAGTCCGTAGCGCCTTTTTCGCTTCTCCCAGTTCTTCATAATACTCTCCTTCAAAGTAGAATCCAAGCATTGTACTCGGGAATTCTTGTTTACACAATTCGGACAAGGGTTTTAAAGATTCATAATCATCTTTTTTTCTGCTTGCGGCATATATGGCCATAATATCATTTAACTCTACTTCTTTCCTAAAACCAAATAATTCTTCTATAGAATTGTATTTGTCCTCCAAATATTTGTAAACAGGTTCGTCGGATGTAAGAATATTTTCTTTGTATTCTTTCGGACTAATTGGTTTAAAAATCTCGAACATGCTTCCCCAGGCCTTTCCTATTCCATAAGTTGCTATCGATACTTCGTTAGCCGACGGATATTCATCGAAACGATAATTGAACCCCTTTTTATCTATACTTTTTAAGGCCTTGTCCAACTGCAATATTCCTTCCCTACTATCATTTCGTTCTCCACTGGCTATTAAGTGATAAAAAATTTGTTGATTTATTTCACTAAGTCTGGCAGGTACTCTGTTCTCCATTTCCGGTGCCAGATAAGGAGATATGCTGATGAATGCATTAAACAGGGATTTTTCTTTGAATAAATAATAATTCCCAAAGTTTGCAGTAATATCGTAACCAACAAACATACTGAAAGGAGCTGTATTATAGGTGGTCTTAAAGTAGGGGACAAGTTCCATTCCAAGAAATTCGAAAAATAATTTTCCTTTTTCCGTGGGAAGGCCAGAGTTTTCTTCAAAAGCGCAATCTTCCCATCTCAAATCATTTTCGTTCTGAAAAACTCCAACAACTATGGTCTCTGGTGTTCCTTGAAAAGCGGAATAAAACTTGGAATTAGCAACAACCTGATCAAATAGGTATTCTCCGTCCAACACAACAACCAAAGGATATTTCTTCTCAGGGTTATAATCTTCAGGAATATAATATTTCATATCCCTTCTCTCTTGCAGTTTAAAAGACTCAAAAATCTCTTGCGTTATCTGTGCTCCTACAGCTGTACTAAAAAGAATTGCAGCACAAAGTAAAAAATTACGTATCATTCCAAATTATTTAAAAACAGCTATAAGCTATTTATTCCTGTTCAATAACGGCAGGAGAAGGAAAGATATTGCACCAAATACTACAACCATAAGAGTTTGTGCTATCCACATGATCCATCCAAATGCATTCCCGGAAACGGCTGAAATACCAAAAATGGTTAGTGATTTGCTTACAGCTATAGGATAAAGCCCTATACCTCCATTGGTGGTGGACATGGCAAAGGCACCTGCAACAAAGGCTACCAATAATTGGCCAAAAGAAAGATCAATAGTTTCGGGCACCGTATACTTTATAACCCAAAACATAAGTATATAGGCAGCCCAGATGAAAAAGGTGTGTATTACAAAGGCCCATTTATATTTCATTTTAAATATACTCAGCACACCGTCTAAAAGTCCTTTAATAAAATCTCTGATTTTTATTGCAAAACGCGAACTTGAACGACGTAAAAAGGCCATAATAAGTAATAGTCCTATAAAACCTATACAAAGAAAAATTAAGGTAGTTGTAATACCCACACCTTTTTCATTTAAAAAGGCAAGAATTATATCGGTTTGTGAAAAAAGGGCTATTAGTATTATAAGAAGCAAAATCAATAAATCTATTACCCTTTCTGTTACTATAGTACCAAATCCCTTTTGGAACGGAACGTTTTCGTAGGTTGCAAGCGCAGTGGCCCGTAATACTTCTCCAGACCTTGGGATGCCTAAATTGGCAAAGTAAGCCATCAGAATGATAAAAACATTGTTACTCACTTTGGGTGCATATCCTAGGGGTTCCAGAAGATAATTCCAACGGATTGCCCTTGAAATATGACTTAAAATTCCAATGAAAACAGAAATGCCCACCCAAAAAAGGTCAGCTTCTTTGATGTAGCGGATTATTTGTGTTCTGTCTTCTTCAGAAGTTATTCTATATGAATACCAGATTAAAAAAACTCCCAAAGCAATTGGGAGTATAATTTTTAAGATCTTTTTTAGTTGTTTGCTCAAGACTATTTTAACAGATTTGTTGCTTCATCCGGGAACACTAAAGCCGGATTAAATTTCTTAGCTTCTTCGATATCCATTCTGGCATAAGTAATTAAAATCAGAATATCACCCACAGCCACTTTTCTGGCAGCAGCACCATTAAGAGTTAATTCACCTGTCCCTCTTGGTCCGGGAATAACATAGGTTTCCAATCGTTCACCATTGTTATTATTGACAATCTGCACTTTTTCACCTTGAATAATATTGGCGGCATCCATAAGATCTTCATCTATGGTAATACTTCCTATATAGTTAAGGTCAGCTCCTGTAACGCGAACCCTATGTATTTTAGATTTGACAACTTCTATTTGCATGGCACAAAGTTAATTAATTAAGGGCTATATTATCGATTAGTCGAACACCGTCCACGTAAACAGCTATAAAGGCCCTATATTTTTTATTTTTATGTTTTCTTTTCACAGGATTTAAAGTTTCCTGTTCAGTTATATTAATGTATTCTAAATTGAACACGGACTGACTATCAAACTTATTCTTAACCCAATCCATTACTTTTGTAGCACTTTTCATGCCAAATAATGCTTTGGCAGCCAAAAGCGTTTTATAGATAAATGAAGCTTGGTCTCTAAGTTCTTTTGGCAGTCTTTCGTTTCTGGAACTCATGGCAAGGCCATTAGGTTCTCTGACAATTGGGCAGCCAATAATTTCAATTGGCATTTTGGTTTTTTCAACTAATTTTTTAATAATTAACAGTTGCTGAAAATCCTTCTCACCAAAATACGCTTTATTAGGTTTCACAATCAAAAAGAGCTTTTCAACTACCGTTGCAACACCTAAAAAATGATTGGACCTGAATTTTCCCTCCATCGTGGTATCCAAGCCATCAAATTCGTATTCCTTAGAGCTAATATTATTTGAATACAATTCTCTAACCGGGGGAGCAAAAATAATCAGATCTTTTGAGATGTTCTTTAAATATTCAAGATCTGAATCCAGTGTAACAGGATATTTCTTTAGATCATCTTTATTATCAAATTGAGTAGGGTTCACAAAGATACTGACAACAACAACCTCATTTTCTGAAATGGCCTTTTTAACCAAGGAAAGATGTCCTTTATGCAATGCTCCCATAGTAGGAACCAAACCGACAGATATTGATTTATTTTTTAAAGTGGTTAAATGACCTATTAAATCCTTTTTGCTACTGAATAACAACATAATCAATTATAAAAGCCAGCAAACTTACTATAATTACTGCTATTCTACATTATTTTTGTAATTTTGCAGCTATGTTTTTCCGATAAACAAAATACATTTTTTTATGAATGGTAAAAAGATATTGTTTGTATCTTCTGAATTAGTGCCCTACTTACCAGAGAATGAAGTTTCTTTAATGTCCTACGAAGCGCCAAGGATGGTCAATAGTAAAAAGGGCCAAATACGAATTTTTATGCCAAGATATGGCAATATCAATGAGCGAAGGCATCAATTGCATGAGGTAATAAGACTCTCTGGAATGAACCTGGTTATCAATGATATGGACATGCCGCTTATTATCAAAGTGGCTTCAATTCCCCGTGAGCGAATACAAGTCTATTTTATAGATAATGAAGAGTATTTTAAACGTAAAGCAACGTTCACAGATGAGAATGGTGAACTATTCCCGGATAATGATGAAAGATCTATTTTCTTTGCCAAAGGTGTAGTTGAAACAGTTAAAAAATTAAACTGGTCACCGGATATTATTCATGTTCATGGATGGATGGCATCACTTTTACCATTGTATTTAAGAACTTATTATGCAGATGAACCTTTATTTGCCGATAGCAAAATTGTAACTTCAGTTTATAACAAAGGCTTTGAAGGAAATCTGGATGTTAAAATGAAGAATAAGATATTATTTGATGGAATTTTTGAGGACAGTATCTCCCATCTAGAGTCTCCTACCTATAATAATTTGTTAAAAGTTGCTGTAGATTTTTCTGATGCCATTATTTTAGCCGCCGAAGAAATTTCTGAAGATTTAAGTGATTACATTACCAACCTCCAAAAACCTCTGTTGCCATATGTTCCTTTGCAGGAATTTGAAGAAGCATATGCAAATTTTTATAGCACTGAAGTTTTAAAATAAGCCTCATGAATATTTTTTTTAGATGGGTATACGCTGCAATAGCGGTTTTGATACTTATGCTTACCACGGTTTCGTGTAATGAAGACCTAACCACTATTGGGGATGGTCTTGTTGGCGACGATCCTTTTGAGACAAACAAGGCAGTATATGATGTTTTTGTTTTTAATAAAAAAATTAATGCAGTTGAGACCAACAAACTTCCAATTTATCAAATAGGAAAATATAATGATCCGCTTTATGGCGATACAGATGCAAGCATAACTTCCCAATTAAGATTGCAAGGAGGCGTTGGTAATCCGGGCTTCGGACTTTTTAGCCAATCAAGAGAAGATAATTCTCTAACCGATCCGGAAGAGACAGCTATTGCGGAGAATGAAACAGTAAAAGAAGTAATACTATATATCCCTTATCTTCAAAACCCGAGCGGCGATCGAGATCTTGATGGTGTTGAAGATGCTTTCGATGCCGACCCGGAGGACCCAAATAGTGATAGTGACGGAGATGGCCTTACAGATAATGATGAAAGAATACTTGGAACAAATCCACTAGACGAGGATACCGATGGTGATGGTATAGTAGATAGTCAGGACACGGAGTATACCCCTAATAGTTTTCCACGTAAGGTTGATCTTGACAGTATTTATGGAAATCGGGAGGCTCCTTTTAATTTTAAAGTCGAACGATCTACCTATTTTTTGAGAGATTTGGATCCTGATGCGGGGTTTCTTGAATCACAGGAGTACTATTCAACTCAAGAATTTTCACCAGATTTTGTTTCGGATATACTCTATGACGGAGAGGTAACCATATCCGATGAGGAAATATTGGTACCTGCCGAGGATGATCCCGACACCGAAGCGGACGAATCACTGAATGAGCCCACTCGAATTCAGCCGGGTATTCAGGTAGCGCTAGATCCTGCTTTTTTTCAAGAAAATATATTGGATAAAGAAGGCCAGACAGAATTATTAAGTCAGGCTAATTTTAGTGAATTCCTTAGAGGGTTGCATTTGTCGGTTACTCCTATTACAGATGATATTATGCTTATCCTTGATATTACGGATGCAACAATTACAATATCTTATGAATATGATAAAAAGGAGAATGACGAAATAGTTAAGGAAGAAGCTGATTATGAATTAACCCTAATTAGTAGAGACCTAACCTTTGGTACAATTATTGGAAATGCGGTTAATACCTTGGTAAATGAGTCTTTTTCATCCGAAATTGCGAATGATTTGGACACCGACGAAAATGCCGATAGGATATATCTTAAAGGAGGTTCTGGGGCCTATTCGGAAATTCAATTGTTTGAGGAAAATAACGGAGAAGATATCCTAAACGAAATCAAAACAAATAATTGGATCGTTAACGAGGCTAACCTGATCTTCTATGTAGACAGAGAAGCCTTAGATATGGCCGGTACAATTAAT
>JABDPH010000447.1 GCA_013042925.1 Eudoraea sp. | reverse complement strand
GGACCTGCCGTGCGGAATGACAAACTCACAATGAAAAAACATTTAGAACTTTTAAATAACGAGGAATACAGGGAAGTTTATTCTGTAATAAGTAATTCAATCCAAAAAACGCATGAGAAAGAACTATAAAGAATTATTAAAGGATATCACAACATTTGTCTTTGATGTAGACGGTGTATTCACAGATGGCAATGTTCTTATTACCTCAGAGGGTGAACTGCTGCGTAAAATGAGCGTAAAAGATGGATATGCGCTAAAAACGGCACTTCAGAAAGGATATAATGTCTGCATAATCTCAGGGGGCACAAATGAAGGCGTGAGTATAAGACTGAAAGGGCTTGGCGTAACAGATGTTTACCTTGGGGCATCTATGAAGGAAGCACCCTTAAAAGAATATTTGTCTAAATACAAGATAGATCCTGAAAATGTACTTTATATGGGTGATGATCTACCGGATATTCCGGCAATGAAATTAGCTGCTATTGCAGCGTGCCCGCAGGATGCAGTGCAGGAAGTAAAAGAGGTATGTGATTACATATCTCACAGGTATAGCGGCGATGAATGTGTAAGAGATGTGATTGAGCAGGTGCTGAAAGTGCGGGGCGATTGGTATAAGAATTTTAGCGCAGCCAACGATTAGTAGCATGCTAACTGAAAAGGTAAAGAAATTCCATATTATTCTCGCTTCCTCTTCTCCACGTAGACAGGTATTCCTAAAAAAACTTGGCCTCAAATATGAGGTTCGTCTTAAACCTGTTGAAGAAATTTATCCGGAGCATTTAAGGGGAGCTGAAATTGCTGATTTCCTGTCCAAACTTAAAGCAGCCCCCTTTCTTGGAGAGCTTAAGGCAAATGATCTGTTGATCACTTCAGATACCGTTGTCTGGTACAAGGATACATTTTTAGGAAAACCGGCAGATGAGGAGCAGGCCTTTTTAATGTTAAGATCCATGTCCGGCGACTGGCACGAAGTCATTACATCGGTTTGTTTCACCCGCACCAACGATCAGAGAATCGTCAACAGTGCTACACAAGTAAAGTTC
This sequence comes from Eudoraea sp., assembly GCA_013042925.1. Classification (GTDB taxonomy): domain Bacteria; phylum Bacteroidota; class Bacteroidia; order Flavobacteriales; family Flavobacteriaceae; genus Eudoraea. The sequence continues at coordinate 2,976 of JABDPH010000447.1, read as the reverse complement.
AGGGATTTGACGGATGACGAGATTGGGCATTATATAAAGGAATCTAAGCCCTTTGACAAAGCTGGGGGATATGGTATACAGGACTGGATAGGGTTAATCGGGATTGAGGAAATTAAAGGATCGTATACAAATGTTGTGGGGCTTCCTACTCAATTAGTTTACAAAACGTTAATTGAAGTAGCAAGTCATTAGTTTTTAAGTAGTTTTGAGCAAAATAAATGACTATGAGACTACTTTTCAACAAATTTCTTTTTGCTTTTTTAACCCTATCTGCGGCATTCATCTTAATTGCCTGTGAATTAAAAGCCAGCTCAGAAGTGAATGCAGCTATTGATGCTGAAAGCCTCAAAAATAATACTGAAGCTGCAAAACCAACTCCTCTTTCATCAGAATTTAAAGAATATTGGTACGCCGGAGACGCAGAAATTACCTCCTATAAACTAGAACAGGCCAGGTATGGGGAACTGAGAGAAGGACATGCAGTTCTAATATTTGTTACGGAACCATTCCTGGCAGATGAACAGGTTAAGGCAGATAGAAATACTCCTGATAATATTCCGGTTCTCAAGCTAAACAGCACCAAAAAATACTTTACGGGTATTTACCCATATTCTATAATGAGCAGTTCTTTTTATCCGGTTCAGGACAATCAGCACGCGATAAAGATATCCTCATCTATTCAGGAATGGTGCGGGCATGTATATTCGCAGTTGAATAATAGAAAAGATTTTGAATACAAATCACACTCCTATTTTGAAGGTGAGGCTGATCAGGAATTCAAAATGGAAAAAAACATTTTGGAAAACGAGTTGTGGAACAAATTGAGAATTAACCCCAACGGGCTTCCTCTCGGAGAACTTGAAATCATTCCATCTTTGGAATATTTCAGGGTAGCTCATAAAAAGATTGAACCCTATAAAGCCATCGCTTCCATTATGGAGAAAGATGGAATTAGTTCTTATGCTATAGCCTATCCGGAATTAGATCGGACACTGACCATAAACTTCAGCACGACTTTTCCTTATACCATAGAGAGTTGGACCGATGAATTTAAAAGCGGTTACGGATCAAATGCCAAAATACTTACTTCCAAAGCCACCAAAATCAATACACTTAAAGCCCCATATTGGCGTAAAAATGGGAATAAAGATATATTTTTGAGAGAACAACTAGGATTATAAATCTATGCAAGACTTTATTACAAACTACCAGAATGAGCTTTTGGCGACAATTATCACAATAGTAACACTGCTTGTCATAAAGTTTGTTTTATCCAAGACAATTCGCAAAGTAGGAAGTGTTAGCGACCTCAATAAAGTACGCACAAGGTTGATCATAAAATATGTCTCCTTCGGCCTTAGTGTTCTTGGCGTTGTGGTTATCATTCTTATTTGGGGGGTTAATTTCAGGCAGCTTGGCCTTATTTTTTCCTCTGTCTTTGCGGTTATTGGAGTTGCCATATTTGCTCAATGGTCTATTTTAAGCAATGTTACTGCAGGTATTATTCTTTACTTCTCTTTTCCTTTTAAAATAGGTGATCGTATTAAAATAATGGACAAGGAAATGGAGCTCGAGGGAAACTATATTATCGAAGATATCAGGGCATTTCATATTCATTTACGAAATGATGCGTCCGAATTAATAACCTACCCTAACAACCTTATGCTCCAAAGGGCAGTTTTAACTTTAAACAAAAGTTAGAAATAAGATCCTAAAATTGTACTACTATAAGTTGTTAAAGAAGTTCTAAATATTCCCTCGGCGCTACTAATCTTTCTATATTTGACCACCACCTTATAAAAAAACTATGCGTCATTATCTGGTACTGCTTATTGGGCTATTATTAAGTTTGCAATCCGTCTTAGCTCAGGTACCTAAAAAAAGCACCTCCTCAGACATTTATCATTCCTTGCAGAAATTAAATTTTCTGGGCTCTGCCTTGTATATTGCAGCACACCCTGATGATGAAAATACACGACTTATATCTTACCTTTCAAACGAGGTTAAAGCCCGGACAGGATATTTATCTATTACTAGAGGTGATGGAGGTCAAAATCTTATTGGTAAGGAACTTAGAGAGTTATTAGGAGTTTTAAGAACACAAGAATTGTTAGCGGCCAGAAGCGTAGATGGTGGAAAGCAGTTTTTTACAAGGGCGAATGATTTTGGGTATTCAAAACATCCCTCAGAAACTTTAGAGATTTGGGATAAAGAGGCCGTGTTGGGAGATGTGGTATGGGTACTTAGGAATTTTAAACCTGATGTAATCGTCAATCGCTTTGATCACAGAACTCCCGGTTCAACACATGGACATCATACTTCTTCGGCTATGCTAAGTATAGAGGCATTTGATCTTGTTAATGATGTAAATGCCTATCCCGAGCAATTAGATAAAGTAAGTCTTTGGCAACCCAAAAGACTATTTTTTAATACCTCCTGGTGGTTTTACGGAAGTCCTGAAAACTTTGAAAAAGCCGATAAGTCTAAAATGATGAATTTAGATGTAGGAGTTTATTATCCAATGAAAGGGCTTTCCAACAACGAAATTGCGTCCATAGCCAGCAGTCAGCATTTGAGTCAGGGTTTTGGCAGATTATCCAGTAGAGGCAGTCAGGATGAATACATAGAATTGCTTTCCGGGGACATGCCAAATGATAAATCTAATATTTTTGAAGGGATCAATACAAGTTGGTCAAGAGTCAAAGGAGGTGATGCTATTGGTAAAATATTGATTGCAGTAGAAGAGAACTTTGATTTTGTAAATCCTTCAAAACACCTCCCGGAATTACTTGAAGCACATAAATTGCTTGTTAATATTGAGGATGATCATTGGAAACGCATTAAATTAAATGAACTTCAGGATATTATTCTCGAAGTTTGCGGACTTTACCTGGAAGCCTCATCTACAGTGCCAAATGCAGTTCCCGGAAGTAGTGTGAAGATAAATATTGAGGCCCTTAACCGAAGTAATGCCGC
>JABDPH010000162.1 GCA_013042925.1 Eudoraea sp. | reverse complement strand
TTTTTATATTACCCAACTTGATTTCAGGAAACAGATAGAGAGTCAATTATCTGCTTCCATGACCCTGATGGAAATAGATAGGGATACCCTGTTACTAGATTTTTACAAGCTTGAATCCAAAGAAGTTTCTGTCTCTCCCAATATTAACTTGAATCCGGCTCAGAATTACCTTGTAGACGGCGAATTATCCATAGAGCCTGCTCTAGTATTTATAACAGGTCCAAAAGAGGAGCTAGATCGGGTAAATGCAGTCTCAACCTCTGAAGTTGAACTCAATGAAATTAGTGAAGATTTTTCCATAATAGTTAAACTTGTATTGCCGGAAGAGCTAAAGAATTCTGAACTTTCCGAAAAAGAGGTAAGAATCTCTGGTAATGTTTATCGCTTCTCTGAAAAAGTAATAGAAATTCCAGTTGAGGTTATTAATCTCCCAGTGGGAACACAAATAAAAACCTTTCCCAGTACGCTAGAAGTACTTTGTAAAGCCAGAATAGGTCAATTAAAGGATATCAGTCCTTTAGACTTTAAAATTGTAGCCAATTTTCAGGAACAAAGAGAGAACAATAAAAAACTTCAGGTAAGCCTTATAGAACAACCAAGGGATGTCTATAGTGTTCAGTTGTTAAAGAATGAAGTGGAATTTATCTTAAAACGCCAATGAAGATTATAGGATTAACAGGGGGCATTGGCAGCGGAAAAACAACAGTAGCCAAATTATTTACAGACTTAGGCGTACCGGTTTATAACTCTGATCTGAAAGCCAAAAAGCTAATGCAGGATTCTAAAGGGATTAGATCTGCCATTATTGATCTTTTGGGGGAGGAGGCTTATGTATTGGAAAAGTTAAACAAAAAATATATAGCGGATAAGGTTTTTGGGGACAAAGAATTACTTCAAAAGCTTAATTCCATTGTGCATCCGGCCGTGAGAGAAGACTTTATTAGTTGGGTAAAAAAGAAAAGAACTCCATATGTGATTCAGGAGGCGGCAATACTTTTTGAAAACAATTCCTATAAGATTTTTGATAAGGTAATACTTGTAAAGGCCCCAAAAGAGGTCCGTTTAGAAAGAATATTAGCAAGAGATAATATATCCAGGAACGAAATCTTAGCGCGAATGGAGAATCAATGGGACGATTCTAAAAAGATTTCCTTAGCTGATTATATAATCGAAAATACCGACTTGGAAGAGACTAAATTACAGGTTGAAAAAATTCACCATCAACTTACTAAAATAGAGGTCTAGACGCTTTTTTAACATTTTTGTTAAGGTTAGGTTAAACAGGCGATCCGCTAAATGTTAAATTTTTAAATTTACCATATCGATGAATAAGAGATTATTTGTTATTCTGGTCATTTTAATGAGCCTCTCTCTTATTGGGATTATCTCTGTACAACTGTATTGGATAAAGAGTTCTGTTGAGGATAAAGAAGAACAATTTTCGAATACAGTTTCCGAAGTTCTTAATAAGGTAATAGACAAAATTGAAGACCGTGAAATGGGCGACTACTCTGAGAGATTTTTAAATCTCAAGGATAGTGTAGGGGAGTTCAAAAGTTCCCATTTGAGCAACATATTTTTTATTGATAGGGATATAAATTCTAATGAGATTCTCTTCTATTCACATGGAATTTTGGAGGAGGATTATAATATCGCATCTACGTTCTTTGACAATAGCAATGGTAACGATACCACAACAATAAAAAATTACACCAGTAAACGCACAAAAACTGTATATAAGGAGGATTTTGGACTGGATGGTAAAAGCTATAAGCTTAACCCAGTTCAAAAACTGGAGAAGGTAGGAGGCTTATCATCAATCGACAAGGCAATTTTTGACGATGTCTATCGGGAATACGCGGAAAAAGTTCCAATTCATAAACGCGTTTCAAAACAAGAAATAGAATTATTGCTGGACCGCGAGTTGGAGAACCGGGGTATGGATATTGATTATGAATATGGAGTCTATAGCAAGGGCTTACCGACCAAATTAAAGTCCCAAAGATTTAAATATGGAGGTACAACGGTATATAAAGCCCCATTCTTTAAGAACAGTGAGGGATTGAGTAATTTTACATTCTTATTATCTTTTCCAAAAAAGAAAAAGTTTTTGCTGCAGACGATTCTCGGAATGGCAGTTTTATCTCTAGTTTTTACGCTTATCATTGTTGTGGCTTATGCGAGTGCAATTTATCAGTTAATAAAACAGAAGCAGATTTCTGAAATAAAGTCAGATTTCATAAATAATATGACCCATGAGTTTAAAACACCCATTGCTACAATAAACTTGGCGGTTGAAGCGATAAAAAATCCTAAAATCATTGGAGATCAGGAAAAGGTGCAGCGTTATTTACAAATGATAAGGCAGGAGAACAAAAGAATGCATGCGCAGGTTGAAAATGTGCTTAGAATCTCGAAACTAGAAAAAAATCAATTAGATATAAGTAAGGACAGAGTAGATGTTCACGACATTATTAGGAAAGCAATTACTCATGTTCAGCTGATTGTAACGGATAAGGGAGGATATATTAACACACATTTAGACGCTACAAGATCTGAAGTATTGGCTAATGAGATGCATTTTGGAAATGTAATTGTAAACATTTTGGATAATGCTGTGAAATATTCGCCGGAAGCACCAAAAATTGATGTTTTTACAGAGATTGCCAATAATTATATTGTTATTAAAGTACAAGATCAGGGTGCAGGAATGAGCAAAATTGTATTAAAAAGAGTTTTTGAAAAATTTTATAGAGAGCACACCGGAGATATACATAATGTTAAAGGACATGGGCTAGGGTTGGCTTATGTAAAAAAAATAGTAGAAGATCACCAAGGGGAAGTTTATGCTGAAAGTGAAAAAGATAAAGGAAGCAGCTTCTATATAAAACTACCATTAATTTAAATAATTATGGAAACAGAAAACAAAAAAATACTTTTAGTAGAAGACGATCCAAACTTTGGAATCGTTTTAAAAGACTACCTATCCATGAATGATTTTGATGTCACTTTGGCAAAAAATGGCATGGAAGGTTTTGAAAAATTTAAAAAGGATAATTATGATGTCTGTATATTAGACGTAATGATGCCTTATAAGGATGGGTTTACCCTGGCAAGGGAAATTCGTGAGAAGAATGAGAACGTTCCAATTGTATTTCTTACAGCCAAGACAATGAAAGAAGACGTCCTTAAAGGTTATAAAGCCGGGGCTGACGATTATTTGAATAAACCTTTTGATTCTGAAGTATTACTGATGAAATTAAGGGCTATTCTTCAGAGAAAGGCTTCCAATACGCTGGCTGACAGTAAACAATTTGAATTTAATATTGGTAACTTTCACTTAAATTCCAAACTAAGATTTCTTAAATACAAGGATGAAGATCCTATAAAATTATCTCCGAAGGAAAATGAGTTATTAAGGTTGCTTGCATTACATGAGAATGACCTTATGCCCAGGGAGTTAGCATTGACAAAAATATGGCGCGATGACAATTATTTTACCTCCAGAAGTATGGATGTTTATATTGCCAAATTGCGTAAGTATCTTAAACGAGATGACGTTGTTGAAATTTTGAATATTCACGGTGAAGGCTTCAGGCTCGTAGTAAAAACCGAATAAAATAAATATTAAGAATTATAGCATCAGGCACCATATAGTGGTGCCTTTTTTATTTGGACTCAATTAGTTCCAGGATTCGTTTAACTAATTGCTCAGCAGGCAGATTAATTGAGACTTTTATTGCATTTTGGGGTATTTCCAGAATTTCAAACTGAGACTTAAGAAGTGCAGCTGGCATAAAATGCCCTTTTCTTTGGCTCAAACGGCTCATTATATCATCAAAAGTACCACTTAGATAAATCCATCTTACATTTTCCTGCAGGTTAGCCTCTAATATACGTCTGTAGGATTCCTTTAATGCAGAACAACCTATTATTGCCCCTTTTTCGAGCCTATTACGTGCTAATTCATTTAATCGTAACAACCAATCCATTCTATCATTATCGGTTAATGGCTGGCCTGAGGCCATTTTTTTTACATTGGTTTCAGAATGATAGTCGTCCCCATCATAAAACGGTATTCTAAGTTTATCAGCCAGTAAGCTCCCAATTGTCGATTTACCACAACCGGAAACGCCCATAATAAAATAAATATTAGATTCTACCTGCTTCATCCTGCAAATTTATTCTCAAGTTCATAATCTTTTCGATTATCTCATTAACTGGAGTAAATGGGTCTACCCAAACAATATCCTTATTTTTTCTAAACCATGTTAATTGCCTTTTTGCAAAACGTCGTGTATTCTTCTTAATTTCAGAAATAGCAAAATCCAGATCCCAAATGCCATCAAAGAAGTTAAAAAGCTCCGTATAACCCACAGTATGGAGGGCATTTAGATGTTTGTGTTTATATAACGATCTGGCTTCCTCTTCAAGTCCGTTTTCAATCATGCTATCCACCCTTTTATTAATTTTATCATATAGTATACTTCTTTCTATGGAAAGGCCTATCATAATTGTACTGAACGACCTGGCAAGTTTTCTTTTATTTATAAAGGAAGAGTAGGCCTTACCTGTACCAAGACATATTTCCAGAGCACGAATAATTCTATGTGGATTTTGAATATCTACTTTATTGTAATATTCCGGGTCGAGCTCTTTAAGTTGCTTTTGCAAAACTTCGATTCCTTGCTGTTTTAGAATGGAATTCAAATTAGCTCTTATTTCCCTGTCAACTTCGGGGAAAGTATCTAAACCTTGGACAACAGCATCGATATATAATCCACTGCCGCCGACCATTACAACGCAATCATGTTTCTCAAATAATTTCTCGAGTAATATTAGGGTATCCTTTTCAAAATCTCCTACATTGTATGGTTGGTGAATACTCT
>JABDPH010000444.1 GCA_013042925.1 Eudoraea sp. | reverse complement strand
ATTAATCAAAAATGGAGCTGGGATAGAATTTTGCGTTCCCCTTATATTAAACAAGCAGATACTTTACAGGGGTTTTATTTATTTGAAGATCATTTCAGTATTGAAGAACTTGAAAGACATTTCGATTTTTATGAACCTTTTACCGTCCATGAATCATCGCTGTCGCCATGTGTTCATAGTATTCAGGCTGCGAAATTGGGAAGGATGGAGCAGGCATACAAGTTTTATTTACGCACTTCAAGACTGGATCTGGATGATTATAACAAAGAGGTGGAAGAAGGTTTACATATCACTTCTATGGCTGGCACCTGGATGAGTATTGTAGAAGGGTTTGGAGGCATGCGAATGAAAGATGACAAACTGTCTTTTGCGCCGAAAATTCCAAAGCAATGGAAATCGTATTCATTTAAAGTAAATTTTAGAAATCGTATTATTAAGGTAAATGTCGCAGAAAATCAAACCAGTTTTGAATACAATGGGGCTGCTGAAATGACACTGCGTGTAAATGACAAAAGGGTTATTTTAAAACCATCTCAGGAAACTATTGTTCAAAACATCTAAAAGATCCGGTTTTATAATTTAATTCAGATGATGCTTCACAAGAAATTAACCTATGATGAAAATTGCAGGGTTGATTAAATCAATTGTTTTAAGTGGTATGCTCTTTTTGATAGTATCTTTTTCAACCGCTCAAATAAATAGGGTAGAGCCTCCGAATTGGTGGTTGGGATTTAAGAATTCCAACTTACAGTTAATGGTAAATGGTAAGGGAATAGGCACAACTACGCCCTCTATTCTGTACAAAGGGGTTAGCCTGCGTGCCTTCCATAGAGCTGAAAGCCCAAATTATTTATTTTTAGATATTACAATTGAGGCAGATACTTCTCCCGGTGCCATGGAAATTGTGTTTACTAGTGAGGAAGGAAATGAAATCTCATATGAATATCCTTTACTTGGGAGAGAAAGACCATCTGATGAATTTATAGGTTTTGATGCATCAGATGTGATTTACTTAATTACTCCGGATCGATTTGCCAATGGTGATCCTGAAATAGATATTGTCTCGGGATTACTCGAAAAAAAGATCAACAGAAAAGATGATTATGCCCGTCATGGTGGAGATATTCAGGGAATCATTAATCATTTAGACTATATATCAGAAATGGGTTTTACCGCTTTATGGCCTACCCCGTTATTGACTAACGATATGCCTAAGACTTCGTATCATGGCTATGCAATGACAGATTTTTACAAGGTGGATCCGCGTTTTGGAAATCTTGAGAAATATAAGTTGCTTTCAAAAAAGGCATCTGAAAAAGGCATTAAATTAATTATGGACCAGGTGGCCAATCATTGCGGAACCAAACATTGGTGGATGTCAGATTTGCCATTTAAAGATTGGATAAATTATCAATCAGATTATGAGAAAGGATCTGCCGCAAGGACTACGAACCATCGGCGAACGGTTAATCAGGATCTTTACGCTTCTCAAGCAGATAGAGACCTTATGAATAAAGGCTGGTTTGTGCCCTCAATGCCAGATTTAAATCAAGAGAATCCGTTCATGGCCAATTATATTATTCAGAATAGTATTTGGTGGATAGAAACTTTAAAACTAGGCGGAATTCGACAGGATACTTATCCTTATCCGGATAAGGAATTTATGTCGAGATGGGCCGGAGATATTATGGAAGAATATCCGGAATTTAATATCGTTGGAGAAGAATGGACATATAACCCTCTTTTGGTTCGCTATTGGCAACAGGGAATAATTAATTCTGATGGTTATCAATCTAACCTGAAAACAACAATGGACTTTCCCTTACAACGTGCATTGGTAGAAGCACTTAATGAGGAAGAGAATTGGGATTCGGGTTTAATAAAACTGTATGAAGGACTGGCCAATGATTTTGCTTATCACGATCCTTCTTCAATATTGTTTTTTGGAGATAACCATGACATGGATCGTTTATTTACCCAGTTAAATGATGATTTTGTTAAAACAAAAATGGCACTCGCATTTATTATTACTGCTCCGCGTATACCACAAATTTATTATGGTACGGAAGTATTACTAAGCAATACTGAAAATCCAGGAGATCATGGTCTAATCCGATCCGATTTTCCGGGAGGATGGAAAAAGGATGCTGTTAACGCCTTTACAGGCAAAGGTCTTAAAAAAGCACAGAAAGAAATGAAGGATTTTACCAGAACATTACTAAACTATAGGAAAAACAGTTCGGCAATTCATACGGGTAAAACAGTTCATTTTGCTCCAAAAGAAGGGGTTTATGTAATTTTCAGGCTTAATAAGGATGAAACAGTAATGCTTATTCTAAACAAAAATGAGAAACCCTATTCCTTAAACCTGGAACGTTTTAACGAAATTAATCTCATTGGTAATAGATTTAAAAATATACTTTCCTCAGAGGAAGTTATTTTGAAAAATGAATTGCAATTAAAAGATAATGGAGTAGTACTATTAACCAAAAAATCTGACTAAAATGCGAAGGATCATATTGGTGTTATTAAGTTGGTTTGTACTCCTGGGGTGCATTGAGGAAAAAGAACGAACAAATATTAAACAAATGAATAGCTCAAATCAATCAAATAAAAAAGTTGTCTATCAGGTATTTACTCGTTTATTTGGTAATACAAATACCGCAAATAAGCCCTGGGGAACTATTCAGGAAAATGGAGTGGGCAAATTTTCTGATTTTACAGAAAAGGCTTTAAAAGAGATCAAAGATCTGGGCATTACCCACATATGGTATACCGGGGTCCCACACCATACTTTGGTAACAGATTATACAGCATATGATATTTCTAACGATGACCCGGATGTTGTAAAAGGAAGGGCTGGATCTCCTTATGCCGTTAAAGATTATTACAATGTTAATCCCGACCTCGCAAATGACCCGACAAACAGGCTGGAGGAGTTCAGATCTTTGATTGAGCGGACACATAATGCGGGGTTAAAAGTTTTAATTGACATAGTGCCAAATCATGTTGCGCGAAAATATGAAGGTGGGTCAACACCAGAGGGTCATGAACCATTTGGGGCAAATGACGATTCTACCATTGAATACCATAAGGATAACAATTATTATTATATAACAGAAGAATCCTTTAAAGTACCGGTGTGGCCAAACGGTTACTTGCCTCTTGGAGGTGAAAAACACCCTATGGCAGATGGTAAATTTGATGAGAATCCTGCTAAATGGACGGGTAATGGCTCACGTCTGGCGCAACCAGACATTAATGACTGGTATGAAACTGTGAAAATAAATTATGGAGTGCGGCCTGATGGATCATATGATTTTGAAACCTTACCTGATGAATTCACTCAAAAGGATTATAAGGCACACTATACTTTTTGGTCTGACAAGGACCTCCCGGATTCATGGATAAAATTTAAGGATATTGCCATGTATTGGCTTGATATGGGGGTAGATGGATTTCGTTTTGATATGGCCGAGATGGTACCTGTGGAATTCTGGAGCTACATGAATTCCAATATTAAAATGGAAAATCCTGATGCTTTTCTATTGGCTGAGGTTTATAATCCGAATTTATACAGGACTTATATTTTTAAGGGTAAAATGGATTACCTCTATGATAAGGTCGAATTCTATGACAGCCTGAAGCACATTATGCAAGGTCATGGCTGGACAGACCATATGCCAGTGGTACAAAAAGGAATGCAGGATATTGAACATCAAATGTTGCATTTTCTTGAAAATCATGACGAACAGCGTATTGCGAGTCCCGATTTTGCAGGCCGCGCGGAAAAGGGGAAACCTGCCATGGTAGTCTCAGCTACTATCAGTACTTCTCCAACAATGATCTATTTTGGTCAGGAAGTTGGTGAGCCGGCTAAAGAAGATGCAGGTTTTGGAAGTCCAACCCGCACATCCATATTCGATTATATTGGAGTTCCTCATCATCAAAGGTGGGTAAACAATAAAAAGTTTGACGGTGGTCAACTACTACCTGAAGAAAAGGAGTTAAGAGACTTTTACAAACGCTTACTAAATTTTACAATTGACAGTGAAGCGCTGATGGGGGAGTATGCGGATATACATTATTATAACAGAGAGCATACAGAGAATTATAACCATAGAGTGCTTTCATACGCAAGATGGTCCCGTAATGAAAAACTAATTGTCATTTCTAATTTCGACGCAGATGAATACTATTCTTTTGAATTAAAAATTCCACCGGAAATAATAAAGCAATGGCAGTTGAAAGAGGGGTCATTTAAGATGAAAGACGCCTTGTATGGCAAAACCGAGAAAGAGCTGAAGATTATTGATGGAATAGGTACATTAAATGTGGAGATTACTCCATTAGAATCTTTTATCTTTAAACTTTTGGATTAATTTGATAAAATTATGGTGAATCTGCCATGCAAATTATACATCGCAGATTCATCATTAGGAATACTCAGGCTGCGGATTCTTTTGGAGCAGTTGCCTTATAAACCAAAGCAATTACAGCTCCGATAATACCATAAAAGATAATTTCTAAAATGGCCTCCACTATCTGACCTGTCATATCCATTATCTCAGTTGTAGACTGATTAAGAAGACCTAATCCGAGACCAGTAAAAATTCCGATCCAAATTCCAAATTTAAAACCCTGTCCTGCATTATGGATTCCTCCTGCCCACTTGCTATAAATAGTGCTTAGGGCAAAGATTGCAATAACATTACTTATGGCAAGCAGAAGCATTTCGGGGGGGTCTTTCATGACGTCATTTGTGATGTGTGGTTCAAAAAAATCAACCATTGCGAATCCCCAGATCGCGTAGCCAAGTACGAACATGACCACAAAGCCGGCCAAAGTAGCTAATAAATTTTGTTTTGTAAACATAGTTTTCAAATTAATTGGTTGCTGATATGATAAAATTAATAAATATTTATTATGAAATTCATAATTATTTAATATTTAAAATATTAGATACGTAAATAAATTATAAAAACATTCCATTATTAATAAATGATTCATTATTGATAATTCTAAGGATCATATCGTACTTTTGAGTAAATAAAAGTTCGATTTGATGAGAAGATTACTACCATTTATACTTATTCTGTTGTTTATGAATTGTAGAGAAAAAGATAAACCCATTTTAAACATAGGACACAGGGGGGCTATGGGGCATGAGACAGAAAATACCCTGGCCTCTATTCAGAAAGCATTGGATCTGAATGTGGACATGATAGAAATAGATGTCTTTAAAATCGCAAGTGGTGAAATAGTAGTGTTTCATGATAAGAAAATAGACCGGTTAACAAATGGCAGCGGTGATACTGAAAGTTTGAACTTAGATGATCTTGATAATTTAACCCTGAATGGGGATCATAAAATTCCTTTGCTGATTGAGGTTTTAGATTTAATAGATCATAAGGTATCCTTAAATATTGAATTAAAAGGACCAGGCACTTCTACAGGTGTAATTCAAATTATAAATTCTTATATGGAGAACAAGGGCTGGAGTTTGGATGATTTTCTGAT
>JABDPH010000430.1 GCA_013042925.1 Eudoraea sp. | reverse complement strand
ACTAACTTTTTCATGATTTTTTTCTTTTTAGATGAATAAATGGCCTGTGGTTGCGCAAATCAATATTCAAACATACTGAGAAATTACTGTAAAATCCATTTAAAAAACACAAAAGCATGCATTCACCACAATATTAACTGGCTACGCATCATTTCTTTTCTTGAATGCTTTTACTACTCTACATTTACTATGTAATAAAAACGAAATAAGTTTTTTTCATTTTCATATAGTGTTCTCGTAAAAGAGTCTTGTCTTAACTGATAGGGCTCTTTTTAGTTTATTTCAATATGATCCGCTTTTCTTGTCGCCCCATTTATTGTTGCCCTGTAATTGATATAGAAGTTTACAATGGTCTTAATAAGAGTTTACTGTGCTATTTTTTAAACAGTAAGGTGTTTTGTGGTTAGCTATCGATATATCCAGGCTTGTAATCACTAACCTTTGCAATACACTTCGCTTATTCGGGATTCTTTGGTGGTAAATCCCCAGACATAAAATCATTAGACAACGTATCAGGGTTTTGGTCGCTTTTTGATAAACGTACCACCCGTTGTGGTAAGGGGATTTCTATGCCCAACTCTTCAAAACGGTTATATATTGCAATCGATACATCACTTTTAGATTTTAAACTGTTCTTAAAATACACCCAAAAAAGCAAGCGGAAGCTAAGGGCGCTTTCACCAAACTTATCAAAGAGCGCCATAGGTGCAGGATTTTTTAAAACCATCTTATTTTCAGACACAACATCCAATAGCACTTCAAGTACCTGATTGGGGTCCGAGCCATAGGAAGCTCCGATCCAGATTTCATTCCTTCGTATATTGTTTGAAAGGGTCCAGTTGATCAAATCATTTGAAATCAGATTATTGTTTGGTACCACAACCTCAGAACCATCATAGGTACTTATTCGGGAAGAACGAACCCCTATTTTACTAACAATCCCAAGTAAACTATTTACCTCAACCACATCACCGGTTAAAATGGGTCGTTCAAAAACCAGGATTATTCCGGATATAAAATTAGAGACCACGTTTTGCAGTCCAAATCCAATGCCCAATCCAAGAGCACCAGCCAATAGATTAAACTTGCTTAGGTCTATCCCCAAGGCTGAAATGGCCAAAACAAATCCTAAGGCCAAAATAAAATAACGTATAACCAAAGAGATTGCCGCAGGAACGCCTTTTGGGAGCGTAATAAAATTCAGTTTAATCTCCTGGCCATCCAGCAAAAACGAAATAATTCCTGTGATAAGGAACGAGGCGGCTAGGATACCAATAAATCCAAAGATCATACCAAGCGTAAATGTTACGCTGCCAACCTTATACGGTATAGAAAGTATATTATCAAATGTTGAGACAAGTGGTTGGTAAAGATCTACCAAGTTTAAAAAATAATACAGCCAGCAAGCCATAATCACAATGCGAATGGCACGCATTACCTTCAACTCTAAACCCGTTCTACTAAGAGCGCTAAGATCTATTTTACGACGATAATGATTACTGATAAAGCCCAATGCCAGACCATACGCTATAATTAAGATAGCATAAAAGATAATCGTTAATTCACTACCCTGATTAATAATCTTTATACAGACCTCAGTTAGGTTTGTATAGCCTAAAACATTCGAAATAAAGGCTATGACAAGTATTAGGTAAAAAACCGGCGTTAAGCGAATTAATAGAGAACCAAATCTGCTAAGGTTTAACTTGCTAGTAACTTTATATGGATATGTTATATAAGCCAAAATTCCCACAAACACAAAGGTCTGAATCAGTAAATAGACACGATTTTGAATTGGGGTTAACCATAAATAGGTCTTTGCTACATTCAATATAAAAATTGCAATAACAAGGTAGGGCACATATCTAAAACGCCCTGTCATATATGGCCTAACCAGAAAGGCAGCACCTATAAGAACTAGAAAAAGAATACTATCGAACCAGAGCTTTGGGGTATTGATAAATATATAATTTGCCGACAGTAACACCAAGAAGAAAATCACTAAGAACGTATCCTTTAAGATGATATCCTTTGCCCGTTGTAAATTTGCATCAACCTTTCCTGACTGGTCTTTTAGCAAGTTTTTTTTCAAAACCCGAGTCCCAAAAAATATAAGTGCAACTACAATTACAAAGAGATAAATGGTGTTTTCCTTGGCCCTTGTATACGTCCGAATTGCGGTAAAGTTTTGGGATATGGATTCATCGCCTTCTTTTTCAACAGTGTCTCTGAAACTCTTAAAAGAAGTTTTCCAAAGGGGCTGGTTTCGCAAATATAAAATTTGATAGACCTCAGAATACCGCAATGACTTTAAGCTTTCAATAACTTCGTCAATAACATTAATTTGACTACTTACTTGGGACTGTAGATTTAAATACTTAGTATTCTTATCGGTAACAATGGTTTCAATTTCTTTGTAATTGTCCCATACAGATTTAACGTTTATCAGAAGATTCACCGGAACCTCCTTCTGCTCCGCATTCTGATACGTCAATTCCCATGTTTTTTCATTATACTCAATTGACTCGCGAAGTAAGGCATTCCGTTCAGCAAAGAGGTTGATGGTAGTTTGAAAATTTTCAAAAAAATCGCGATATCTATTCCACGATTTAATTTGATTATCTACCTGCTCTATATTGGGAGATCTACCTAAAAAATTAGTTGCCTGTACTTTGCGTTCTTGAATGGTCTCAGTATATACGGGTAGGAGCGAATCAATTCGCGCTATACTTTGTTCGAGCTCCATTTTTTGCTCTATCTCTTTGATGTCATCATTAGCAACACCTATTTCTTCTATGATATTGATTACCGGAAAGGCCTCAGGTTTTTTTGCCAGTACCGAATCTACAACAGCGCTTCCAGTACCTGTCTGTACTATCCCTTGGGAATAGACATGAAGTGAGGTAAGAAATAGAATTAAACTAAAGTATTGCTTTATTATTCGCAGCATCCTATGGATGTTTAGATTCTAGTATAACTAGCGTTCGACAAACCTATGCCTTCAAATATAATTGTTTTTGTGTCCATACAGTTCTTTTTCAGTAATAGATTATTCAGTGAAGATCAATACTATTAGTGTGGGGAAGGATACACCTCATCACAAATTCAAATTCAATTCAATTGACTTTTGTAGTGAGATCATAGACTCCTGCCCAACTTTTAATATGCCCTCTTGTGGCCTATTCAATTCTACTATGAGCGTAGTGAGTGCCGCGAAAGCTAACATCATTGGTATGATTACTATTAGTCTTCGTGAGCCACTAATTCCTAGCTCTATACCAATGGTTAACATAGCCATTACCGAAATGCCAAATAAGGTCAGCCAAATACTCGCGGGAATCTTATCGCGCAATCCTGCTGTAACTCGTTTTTCATGCATATCAATTACCTCATTCACGGATTGCACCATTAATGCTGTATTGGTATTAGGATGTGTTTTAGCAGCAGTCCTTACCTGCGTCCATAAAAGACGGTGAATTTCAATAGATCTTACTAAACTCTTCGAGGTATTCTCTTTATTAACAGCATTGAGCCGAGTCTCGACGTATTCTTTCAGCAATTGTTTTATATCATTTGCAAAAGGTTCATCAATTAAATCTGCACGCAAGTAGGCAGTGCCTACGGCATTAGCCTCCTGTAAAACCATCTGCTTTCTCTTTTCATATTGAGAAGCAGCCATGGAAAACGTAAAAGCTAGAACAAAAGCAAGCATACCTAACAAACCCGTCGATATTTGTCCTATGGTTTTAGCTTCCATATTATCTGTTTTCATATGCAAGCTTTTGCTAATTCTAAATCCCAATTCAAAGGACACTAAACTCAACAAGGCAATTATAATAAATATCAAAAATATTGACAGAGATTGTATGTATTCAGGCATTTTAATTCATCTTATTCATTAATAGATGGAGCGAACTTGGTTGCACTTATAGTTTGAATTCAGAAAGATACATAAAGGGGGTCAAAACCTCAAGTGTTGGTATAAAAAAACCAATGAGCTCTTAAATCGGGAATCTATTTAATAAAGTATACTGAAACTTCCGTTTTAAGACACGTCGTAGGGTAATCTTCCTATTAGTAATTAGCTACTAAAAACTATAACTTAAAACTCTTGCCAATTCTCTTCTTTTAAAAACAAGAAAGTACTCCTATGGGCTATATACCAAGACGTTTACCTATAATAAAGCGGAATTGTTCGGTAGCCAATTTAAAATTATAAGGACTGAAATCAATATTCCTCCAATTTGCCGATCCCGTAAGGGCCAAATAAAATGGTTTAAATTCGTACCCTAATCCTATCCTTGCCATTACTTGCCCGGCGGGTTGATCTTCATTTCTAATACTTCCATTTAATTCCGTTATACTTACGCGTTGATAACCAAAACCAGGGATAATAGCTAAGCCCAGCAAAAACTTTTCCTTTATAACAAAATTATGGGCATAACCTGCGGAAAATCCAATAGCTAGATTTTTAAATCCTTTGACATTGATCTTTGTTCTAAGGCTATCCGGGAATTCCTGTGGGACAAAACCAGCATCTGTCCTTGCTTCGTCATAATTACCAAAAAGACCCAAAAGGAAACTTCCTGCACTCTTCTTTTGTATTTCATCTCGAACAAAAGCTGCCCGATAAGAGTATTTGTCTGAATTAAACAGGTAAAAACCCGTTACTCCTAAAGAGAGTATCCGCATACTCTTAATTTGAGGAAGGACATCACTGGTCCAATCGATAAAATCAGTGGGATTGGAATTGTAGTATCCGCGATATGACTGCAAAAAACCGTCAGCACCAATTTTTCTGCCATACATACTTCCTTGGATATCGAGCCGTTGGGTCTTACCAAATTTTCTTTTCTTTTCTGCGGAAAGCGGCAACCCGAATGCAAGCCCAAGCCCAAATTTTTTATAATTAAACCCAAGTCCTAAATTGGTATTTCCATTGGGCAACAGTTCAAGACCCAACTCTTCCAATCTGTTTTCTATAGTTAATGAATTAACCTTGGATATTGTGTAAAGTCTTAGAAGCAACTTATCCGAGTAATCCAGAATATAGGCGGGTTCCTGCGCCTGCAAGAAACCAAAACAGCAGCAAATGAATGAAATTAAAAGGAGTTTTGTGCAACCAGGCATTTGATTCAGGATTCTTCTATACCAAATATAAAAAATAATGCCCTTTAAACCCTGCTTAAAGTCTATTCCAAACATGTTCCGAATCACAGTTGGTATAGGTAAAACTAAGCCTGTGAATAAAAATTGGTAAGGCCAAAAAAAGGTTGAAAATAATATGACGATTTGCTCACATTTTTTTCAACCCTTTTTTAAATACGATAAGCCTTTGAAAAGAGAATAAATACCCGTTAACAAGGTACGCTCCTAGCTCTCGATACCAGTGTGGCTTAATTTGCTGAATCCATTTTACTCAATGATATGGCCATTGCTTCCGCATACGTAAGTATAACCTGTTGGCCAATATGTAATTTTTGCATTAGGGCCTCATCTTCCATATCTATTGTGAGATAGTTTCCCCTTGGCCCTTTTACAGTTGCGAACATGTTTGGCCGATTTAGGATTTCAACGGTGACCAATGCTTTTACCACAGCCCCTACAACAGCTGCCGGATCCATTCCCTCCGGAGCTTTCCCTCCCTCGGCAAGTACCATTAAGGGCTCAGCAACTTCTTCCTCGGTGGGTTTACGAAACTCTGCCTTTATATAAGAATAGTGTTCAAAAGTAATTTGATCACCCACCTCAATTTCCTCGAACCGCTCTACCGAGTCACTGGCAGTAAGGGTTACAAGTCCTCCATCAGGTCCTTTGAGTGTGATTTCCCTCGATTCTTTATTTATTTCTGTTACAGTACCTGCTGTTTTTGCACGACTCCATTTCTCTTTGGGTGGTTGCTCATTTTCCACTTCTTGTCCAAAAACAGGTGCGTAGAGAAAAACAAATAAGAATAATGCAAGTGTAACTTTTAAA
>JABDPH010000425.1 GCA_013042925.1 Eudoraea sp. | reverse complement strand
ATTAGATAGGTTACCGGGAAAGTAAATTTATTTTCCTTCATAAACGCTTCTACCGGGAGCCTTTCCTCATCTGTTATTATATAAAAATCGACCTTATCCTTATAGCTATCATAAAGATTCTGTATGCTTTTCAATTCAGCCGCGCATGGCAATCGCCATGAGGCCCAAAAGTTAATAAAAACAACATTACCCCTGGAATTTTCAAAATTGAAGAACTCCCAGTTCGCGTCTTTCAATTTCCAGTTATAATCCGTTATTCGTTTTTCTTCATCAACTTCAATTACGTCTGGACTAAAAGAAAATATTCTATTCAATAATATTTTTCCGTGATACCCTAGCGGAGTTACAAAAAAAGAAAGCACGAAAGCCATGAGAAGTACATTTAATACGGTTTTCCTACTAATTTTCATAGTATTACAGACAGATAAAACTAAATAACTCCCGAAGAATATCGGGAGTTATATTACTTAATTTAAGCTGAAATTTATGCTGCATTTTCTTTCTTTATTACATTTAAGGCAGAACCTTCGTGAAACCATTCAATCTGTTGAAGATTATAAGTGTGTTTAGCTTCGATCAGATCCTTTGTTCCATCTGAATGAACAGCCTCAATAGTCAAAGGTTTGTCCGGAGCAAATTCCTTAATATCAACAAAGTTAAAGGTGTCATCCTCCTGGATAAGGTCGTAGTCACTTTCCTTAGAAAAGGTTAAAGCTAACATCCCCTGTTTTTTAAGATTGGTTTCATGAATACGGGCAAATGACTTTACAAGAACGGCCGCTACTCCCAAATGTCTGGGTTGCATAGCAGCATGTTCACGGGAAGAACCTTCACCATAATTGTGATCGCCAACTACAATAGTCTTAATACCCTTGGCCTTATAAGCTCTCTGCGTATCCGGCACACCGCCATATTCTCCACTTAATTGGTTTTTTACAAAATTGGTTTTTTTATTAAAGGCATTTACAGCGCCTATCAGGGTATTATTGGCAATATTATCAAGGTGTCCTCTGTATCTGAGCCACGGACCGGCCATTGAAATATGATCTGTAGTACATTTACCAAATGCTTTAATAAGAAGCTTCATATTTTGAAGACTATCGGCTGAAATAGGTTCAAAAGGTTCCAAAACCTGCAGCCTTTCGGAGTCTTTGGCTACTTTAACTTCTACCCCACTACCATCTTCATCGGGCGCAAGGTAACCGGCATCCTCCACCTCAAAACCTTTAGGAGGTAATTCAATTCCTGCCGGTTCTTCTAATTTAACCTCCTTTCCATCTTCATTTAGCAGTGTATCATTCATAGGGTCAAAATCCAACCTTCCGGAAAGTGCAATGGCCGCGACCATTTCAGGAGAACCCACAAAGGCATGTGTGTTTGGATTGCCGTCTGCTCTTTTAGAAAAATTTCGGTTAAAAGAATGTACAATCGTATTTTTCTCTTCTCCTTTGAGATCACTTCTATCCCATTGACCAATACAAGGTCCACAAGCATTGGTAAATATCGTTGCTCCCAGATTTTCAAATATCTGTAACAATCCATCCCGCTCAGCGGTATATCTTATTTGTTCTGACCCCGGATTAATTCCAAAGTCTGATTTGGGTTTTATATTATTATCCACGGCTTGTTTTGCAATCGATGCCGCCCTGGTTAAATCTTCATAAGATGAATTGGTACACGACCCAATAAGCCCCCAGTCTACCTGGATAGGCCAATCATTTGTCTTGGCTTTAGCGCCTAGTTCACCAACAGGTGTTGCCAAATCTGGTGTAAAAGGACCGTTGAGGTGTGGTCTCAGTTCATCCAAATTTATTTCTATGAGTTCATCAAAGTACTTTTCCGGTTCTGCATAAACCTCATCATCTGCTGTAAGATACTTCTTTACTTCATTTGCTGCATCAGCAATATCACTTCTATCTGTTGCACGAAGATATCGCTCCATTGAATCATCATAACCAAATGTAGATGTAGTAGCCCCTATTTCTGCCCCCATGTTACAGATTGTTCCTTTTCCGGTACAGGAAAGATTCTTAGCGCCTTCTCCAAAATATTCCACAATTGCACCGGTTCCTCCTTTTACAGTTAGGATACCGGCAACTTTTAGAATTACATCTTTTGCGGAGGTCCAACCGGAAATCTTACCTGTTAGTTTAACTCCAATTAATTTAGGAAACTTAAGTTCCCAGGCCATTCCTGCCATAACATCAACGGCATCGGCACCACCAACTCCAATTGCCAGCATTCCTAAACCTCCTGCGTTTACTGTATGTGAGTCTGTTCCAATCATCATACCACCCGGAAAAGCGTAATTTTCCAAAACTACCTGATGAATAATTCCGGCTCCAGGCTTCCAAAAGCCTATTCCGTATTTATTTGAAACCGATTCTAAAAAGTTAAATACTTCAGCACTTGTGCTATTGGCCGTTCTTAAATCTATTGCAGCACCACTTTTGGCCTGGATTAAGTGATCACAATGAACCGTAGTAGGAACAGCTACTTTAGGTTTACCAGCCTGCATAAATTGTAAAAGGGCCATCTGAGCCGTTGCATCCTGGCAAGCCACCCTATCCGGCGCAAAATCTACATAATCCTTACCTCGTTTAAAAGCTTTGGCAGGCATTCCCTCCCAAAGATGGGCATATAATATTTTCTCGGATAGTGTTAATGGTCTTCCAACTATATCGCGTGCCTTGTCAATACGTTCCGCTATATTAGCGTAGACCCCTTTAATCATATCAATATCAAATGCCATTACTTTGAGTTTTTCTGTTAAACGAATTCCGCAAAATTACTAAAATCGGTGGGGTATAGGAAATTTTTAGAATAGGATTACCTATTAAATGTGGATAAAAAATGTTTTATTTTTCAATCCTTCCGGCTTTGAGAAAAACAGGAAATCGGATTTCCTTTTTTTCATGCTCCCCCCATGTGCTTTTTAGACTCGTAATCAATTCTAAAACCGGGTTTTTACCATCATGGTCTTTCATATAGTTTTTAAC
>JABDPH010000419.1 GCA_013042925.1 Eudoraea sp. | reverse complement strand
CCAAGTAATGCCTCCTCCACATTGGCCACCGTTTTACGTATCATAAGCTAATAAATATGGTTATTTCCTATAGCTACTAAAATACATTTTTAAATAAAAAAAACCCGCTTTTTAGCGGGATTAGTTTAAAACGAAATATCTTAAAAAGTATTGATAATTATTAAAAATCCAAATCATCGAGGTCATCATCCAGATCATCATCGAGTTTATCTTTCTCAATTGTTTCATCAGTTTCTTTTGAGCAATCGACACTTATTGTAAGTTCTTCCGGTTCCGGAAATTCCTCCATAGAAATTCCCAATTCCTCATCTGCATAATTACTTTTCATGTATAAAGCCCAGATGGGCAATGCCATTGAAGCTCCCTGGCCATAATTTATTGTTTTAAAATGTACGGACCGTTCGTCACCTCCCACCCATACGCCGGTCACGAGATTGGGTACCATTCCCATAAACCAGCCGTCACTTTGATTTTGTGTTGTTCCCGTTTTACCGGCAATCGGGTTCGTAAACTCATATGGATAACCTGTGATTATTTCTTTATATACCGTTTGGTCTATATTCGAAGAATGCCTTAACCTGGTCCCTGAGCCGCCTCTTGTAACGCCTTCCATTAAATTTACCATTGCATAGGCTACCTCTTTGCTTAGTACATCTTTTGTTTCGGGAACATATTCATATAGTACTGTGCCATTCTTATCTTCTATCCTGGTAACCATAACCGGCTTAACAAAAACCCCTTGATTAACGAAAGTCCCATAAGCCCCTACCATTTCATATACATTAAGATCAGGGGTTCCCAAGGCAATTGAAGGCACCTCAAGCATTTCTCCTTTTATTCCAAGGTCCTTAGCAATCGCTACTACGGGTTTTGGCCCTACCCTGTCAATTAATTGTGCAGTAACTGAGTTCACCGAGTTTGCAAGGGCTCGTTTTAATGTATACATATTTCCGGAATATTTACCATCGGCATTCTTGGGACACCAAGGCTCCGGATTGCCATGTTTTCCTGCTTCAATACAATATTGACTATCAGGCAGTGAGTCACAGGGGGATAATCTTAATTGATCTATAGCAGCGGCATATACAAATGGCTTAAAGGTTGAACCGGCCTGTCTTGCTCCCTGGATAACATTGTCGTATTGAAAATGTTTATAGTTTAGTCCGCCTACCCACGCTTTAACGTGACCTGTTTGGGGCTCCATTGACATCATTGCAGCCCTTAAAAAGGTTTTATAATACCTTATGGAATCTAAAGGGGTCATAATCGTATCCTTCTCCTGGGTTTCCTTATTCCAGTCAAATACCGTCATTTCAGTTTTTTCCTTAAACGAAGCCCTGATCTCTTTTTCAGATTTACCATCGGCCTTCATGATACGCCAACGTTCAGAAGTTTTCATAGCCCGCTCCATAATTCGGTCTATCTCTTCGGTATTCAGTTCCAGAAATGGAGCTGTACTATTTCTTTCCGGTGTATTTTGATGAAAAAATTCTTTTTGAAGTCTCTTCATATGTTCCTTAACCGCATCTTCTGCATTTTTCTGCATACGGTAATCAACAGTGGTATATACTTTAAGACCGTCTAAATATATATTCCATCGGTCTCTTTCACCTTCAGCTGCCGGTCTTGGGTTTTTGTCAATCCAATCATTAAGAAACCCTTGTAAATACATTCTAAAATAGGTAGCTAAGCCATCTCTATGAGATTCAGGTGTGAAATTTATATCCATTTTTAAATCCTGTAGAGAATCTTTCTCTTCTTCCATAATAAAATCGTATTTGGCCATTTGCCCCAGTACGGTATTACGTCTGTTTAATACGAGTTCTTCTCTTCGTAGAGGATTATACAGCGAAGAATTTTTTAGCATCCCTACCAATACTGCAGACTCCTCGGTCCTAAGATCTTTAGGCTCCTTACCAAAATAAATTCTTGATGCAGAACGTATTCCATCAGCATTATTTATAAAGTCATAGGTGTTTAAATACCAAGCAATAATCTCTTCCTTGGTATATTGTCTTTCCAGACGTATGGCGATTACCCATTCCTTTACTTTTTGAATGATCCTGCCAGGGACCCCGCCAGATATTCGTTTGGTAAATAATAATTTAGACAACTGCTGAGAAATGGTACTGGCTCCCCCTCTCTTTCCAAGAAATACCATTGCTCTCAAAGTGCCTCTTGCGTCTATTCCAGAATGTTCAAAATATCTTGCATCTTCTGTTGCAACTAGCGCATTAACCAAATTTTCGGGTAACTCATCATAAGAAACCGGAGTTCTGTTATCATCTAAATAAAACTTTCCAAGGGTTTTACCATCTGAAGAGATGATCTCTGTAGCTAAATTTGTTTGCGGATTTTCTAGTCGTTCAAAAGTTGGCATTTCTCCAAAAAACCCCCATGAAGCCAGAAGAAAGATTAAAAAAATCATAAATAGTCCTGAAGCAAACAGGATCCAAAACCATTTTATAAACTTAGAAAAATTGGAAGAAACATTTTTTTTCCGGGCTTTTGCCATAACTTATTTACGCTTTTCAATTAAGAAACCAACATCAGTGATGCCTTCCAGTTCCATGATCCCATCTGCGTTTCCATTTTTACGCATAGCATGGGAAATTTGTAAAGTATATACGCCCTTAACGGGAAAAATGATGTTTTCCTTATACCAAAGTTTATTTTCTTTTATACTACCATATCCTTTCCCTAACCATTTTCCATCTGGCATAGCCATTTCATACTCCAGAGTATCCCTTTGGACATCGCCATTTGGGTATTTGAGATCTGCTATTAAAAATAAATTGCTGTAAGGAAAAGTATCATCATTTCTTATAGAAATAAATATGTCTTTTGCGTTAATGGTGTCATTTTCTGTGAAACTGAATTCCTTAGTATCACTTTTGGCCCATATTGCACCAGGATTTGGCTGAAATTCTGAATGAATCAGCTTATTATTACATGCCCAAATAAATAAAACCAAAATTGAATAGAAAATCCTCTTAGGCATTTTTAGCAGGTCTTTTTCTGTTATTCCTTCTCTTTTTACTCTTGCTTCTCTTATTTTTCCGCTTCGGACGATCGAACCGGGTGAGACTATCTTGCCCTACAACATTTTCAAAGATCAACTTTTCATCCTCAATGTTTTCAACGGCAAACTCCTCAAGGCTCGCTACAGGTTTTTTAACTTTATTCTTATCCAATATCTCCTGAACCTGTTCTTTTGTGAGTATATGCCAATTAGAAGGATCATCCTTATAGGAGTACCACAATAGCCCTTTAAAAATGTCTGTTTTTTGACAAAAGGCTATTCCTTTTTCGGTGAATAACTTGCTGTCCTGAGAAGGAAAATCTTCCAGAGCTTCTAAATAAAGATCCAACTCATAATTTAAACAACATTTCAATTTCCCACATTGGCCGGCTAACTTTTGAGGATTAAGTGAAAGCTGTTGATAACGTGCCGCGGAAGTACTTACCGAACGGAAATCTGACAACCAGGTTGAGCAACATAATTCCCTGCCGCAAGAACCAATACCTCCTAAACGCTGTGCTTCTTGCCTATACCCAATTTGTCTCATTTCTATGCGAATGCCGAAGGCCTTAGCCATATCCTTAATCAATTGTCTGAAATCAACACGTTCTTCTGCCGTATAGTAAAAAGTTGCTTTTGAACCATCTCCCTGAAATTCTACATCTGAGATTTTCATTTGTAATTTTAACAAAATTGCCATTTCACGAGAGCGTTTCTTTATCTCTTCTTCTTTATCCCTGCATCGCTGCCATTTGTCTATATCTTTTTGAGTTGCCTTGCGATAAAGTTTCGGGATTTCATCCTGAGAATCGGAAACCTTTTTTCGCTTCATCTGAACTTTAACTAATTCTCCGGTTAATGTAACAATGCCAATGTCATGGCCAGATTTAGCCTGGGTAGCGACGATATCACCTATGGATAAAGAAAGGTTTTCTGTGTTTCTGAAAAACTCTTTTCTACTATTTTTAAATCGAATTTCAACACAATCAAATGGCTGAGAACCACTTGGCAGAGACATGTTAGAAAGCCAGTCAAATACAGTCAATTTATTGCAGCTATCTGTGCCGCAAGTCCCATTATTTTTGCATCCACGCGGCTGCCCATCCTTGCCGGTTGAACAACTGTTACAACCCATATTTTATATCTTGATTTAGCAAAACCAAAAATTGGATCTGCTAAAAAAGGTTCATAAATAATTATTGAAGGTAAAGATAGTACTTTTTTGCTCCGATGGAAAGTGTGAAATATCGTGAGAAATTAATCTATCTTCTCATTTTATAACAAAGAAGAAAAATTTAAAAAAGAAGTGTGTAAATTTTCTGAATTATAGTAGGCAAAAAGTATGCAGGGTTATTTTTTAAACTTCAATACTTCTGATCTCCCTTTCTTGAAAATTTTATTACTAACCTCTTTCCCCTTTCTAAGTTTTTTTTGTTCTTCAAAAGGTAATTCATGAATTTCTTTACAGTGGTCCGAACAACAGTTATTCATTTTATCTGCACAAGCTTCGCATTGAATAAAAAGAAGATGGCAAGCCTCATTGGCGCAGTTAACATGGGTATCGCAAGATTCCCCACATTGATGACATACCGCTATAATATCCTCTGTAATTCGTTCACCTCTTCTGTGATCAAATACAAAATTTTTACCTAGAAATTTATTTTCGAGATTCTTAGCTCTTACCTGGCGGGTATACTCTATAATCCCTCCTTCAAGTTGAAATACATTTTTAAACCCTTTATGCCTATAGTAGGCACTCGCCTTTTCACATCGGATTCCTCCGGTACAATACATGACCAGGTTTTTATCTTCCTTGTAGTCAGACAAATCCTTTTCTATAATATCTAATGAGTCTCTGAAGGTATCAACATCGGGTGTAATTGCATTTTTAAAATGGCCAATTTCACTTTCATAGTGATTTCGCATATCAACCAATACCGTATTCGGGTCGTCTATTAATTCGTTAAAATGTGTGGCATCTACATGTATCCCTTTATTGGTTACATCGAAGGTGGCATCATTTAAACCATCGGCGACAATTTTTTTTCGAACCTTAATCTTGAGTTTCAAAAAGGACTTATTTTCCTGCTCTATCGCAATATTAAGGCGAACATTTTCAAGAAACGTAATAGAATCTAAATGAGATTTGAACTTTTCGAAATTATCTGCTGGAATAGACAATTGGGCATTAATTCCTTCCGGCGCCACATAGATCCTTCCCAGAACATCCAGGTCATTCCAATGAATAAATAAATGATTCCTGAATAATTTTGGATTAAGAATATGTGCGTACTTATAAAAAGAAATCGTCAGACGTTCTTTTCCGGCTTCCTCAATAAGGGTCTCCCGTTCTTTAGCACTTAATGTATTGTACAGTTGCATGCTATACTAATTATTAAGTTTAAATAAATAATAGTATGCAAAATTAAAAATATTCCGCTTTGGCACAAGAGAAAACCAATTGATTTTGAGGGTGATAATGCAAAATATTAAAAGGCCGGAGCGCTCCCAATAAAAAAGAGCCTTGAATTTTCAAGACTCTTTAGGGGCCACTCCTTAGTAATTTTCTCTTTCATAGATTAACCTAAAAGGATGTGGTCACCATTGCCCAAAGTTCATTGGAACGATGGAATATTTTGTGTTTAAGTACGAACACTTATACGTGAGATGCTTTAATACCAAAAAGGTTGCTTTTGACATTGTTATATGAAAAAAGAAATGGTAATTTAGCTTTCCTAAT